>JAEYYS010000330.1 GCA_023428335.1 Verrucomicrobiota bacterium
GGGCTGGACTGAAGGGACTCCATGGACGGAATGGACGAACCCCAGACCTCCGGGAGTAACCGGGCTCAGTTCTGGGCGGGCTTTTTCTTCTTTTTGCCGGCTTTGTCAGCCTTGGCTTTGGAAGGCGGAGCCGTGGCAGGCACCTCGGTGTCAGCGGCGGGCAGAGCGGCCGCCAGGCGGGTCTTGACCGCGGCATGTTCGGGCTGGCCGGCGAGGTTGTGGTACTCGCCGGGGTCCTTGGCATCGTGGTAGAGTTCCTCGCTGCCGTCGGCGTAGCGAATGTAGCGCCAGTCGCGGTCGCGCACGGCATGATTGCCACGGCCATGGCTGCAAACAACGTGATGCGACCACGCCGCTTGCGGATCGCGCAGCAGGGGCACGAGACTCGGTCCCTTGACGTGGGCAGGCAGGGGCAGGCCAGTCAGTTCGCAGAGGGTCGGATACAGGCTCATGTAGTCGACGGGCGCCGCACTGCGCTGGCCGGGTTTGCCGAGACCGGGAGCCACCACCGCAAAAGAGGTGCGGGTCGCCTCCTCCCAGAGCGAGAACTTGCGCCAGTGCTGCTTTTCCCCGAGGTGCCAGCCGTGGTCGGTCCACCAGACGATGATCGTCTTGTCGCGGCGCGGGCTGGCATCGAGTCCGTCGAGCAGGCGACCGACCTGATCATCGAGGAAGGCAATCGTGGCCAGGTAGGCCTGCACGGCCTGCGGCCATTGCTTGCCCGTCACCACGGCGGCGTGGTCGCCCTCGGGCTTGGCCATCCGGCGTCCCGCCTCCGGCACGTCGGCGAGGTCATTGTCACCCACCACCGGCAGCTGGATCTGGTCGAGGGGGAAACGGTCGAAGTACTCGCGCGGCACGTACCAGGGCAGGTGCGGTTTGACGTAGCCAACGGCAAGGAAGAGCGGCTTGTCCGCGGGCGCCTGCTGCAGTTGTTCCACGGCCCAGGTGGTGAGCTTGAAATCGCCCATGGCCTCGGGCTTGGCGTCGACCGGTCCCCAGTCGAAATGGCCGCGGTCGAGGCCGTTGAGGTTTTTTTCATGCTCCTGGATGCTGGGGAAAAGCCCCTTCCACTCCGTCCAGCTGTCGTCGCGACCCTCGCTGCTGTAGCCGTGGTAAATCTTGCCCCCGCCGAGGGTGCGATAGCCCTGGGCGAGGAAGTGGCGATTGATCGTGAGCGTGTCGCGCATCACCCCCTGGGCGGGATCGTTGTTCGTGTAAATGCCCGTCTGCCAGGGGCGCAGACCGCTCATCAGGGCAGCGCGCGAGGGGTTGCAGGCCGGCGCGGCGCAGTGGCTGTTGGTGAAGGCGGTGCCGCGCGCGACCAGGCGATCGATGTTCGGCGTGCGCGCCTGCGGATGACCGCGCAGGTAGCCGGTCCAGTCGTTGAGATCGTCGACGGCGATGAACAGCACATCGGGACGGTCCGCCTGGGCGGGTGCGAGACCGGCGGCGAGCAGAAGGAGGCAACAGAGCAGGCGCATGGCGGCTGGAAACGCGGCGGGCGCCGGCTTCTTGCCGGACTCATGCCGCGGCCGGCGAACGCACTTCGATACCGAAGGCGCGCTGAATCTCACCGAGGTGGGCCTGCGGCGAAAACAGCCCCAGCGCGCGGGCCTGCAGTTCGGCCGTCAGGCGCGCGAGTTCCTGCGGCTGGCGCAGCAGGCGGTCGATGCGAGCGGCCAGCTCGTCCGGCTCAAAGGCCGAGCTGACAAACTCCGGCCGGTGCGGTCCAAAAATGTCCTCGGCCCCCTCGCAGGGATACATGAAGCAGGGCCGACCGGCTTCGAGGGCCTCGATGACCGAGCCGGGCAGGGCCTCGCGCAGGCTGGTGAGCAGGCAAACCTCGGCGAGGTCGAAGAGCGGGCGCACGTTGGCGACGTTGCCAAGACGAACCACGCGATCGGCGACGCCGCATGCGGCGATGGCCGCGGCCATCTCGGCCTCGTACTCCGGCTCGCCATCGCCCGCCAACGCCAGACCGAAGCCTGGGTGGCCGAGGTCGAGCAGGCGGCGCAGCACGCGCACGGCATCGGCCTGGCGTTTGCGCGGGCCGAGCTTGCCGATGACCAGCAGCCAGCGTTCGATTCCCGCCTGTCCGGCCAGGCGTTCGGCCAGCGCCCGGGCCTCGGCTTCCGGCGCGGGCGGCGGCAGGCGCACGGAGTCGAGGAAGACCTGGGTGCGCGCCGCCAGTTCCGGATCGACGCGCAGGCCCTCGGCAATCTGGATCGAGGAGGGCAGCAGCAGGTCGTTCCGGTGCATGTGATACTGCCGCGCCTTGGGCGCGGTGGCGATGCCGTCGCGGATGATGATCGCCGAGCGCGCTCCGAGCCCGCGGGCGAGCGCGCCGGCGTGCGGCGCCCACCACATCTCGTTGCTGACCACCCAGTCGGCGCGCCGGAAGGGCAGCGCCCGCAGGTTGGCGCGCATGGCACCGGCAAAGCGCAGCCGGCCGCCGAGCTTCCGCCACTCCGGCAGCGACCCGACACTGAACGGCACCCCCATGGCGGTCAGTCGCCCGGTAAACTCGCCGGTCTCGCCGCAAAGCACGTGCAGGCGGGCGTCGCTGCCGGCTTGCAGCGCGGCCAGGGTGTCGAGCAGGCGGTTCTTGGCACCGCCGCGACCGGCGGTTTTTTGGAGAAAGAGGAACTGTTCGGCCATGCGCCCGTCCAGACTGGACGCGAATGGCAGCGGCATCAAGCACCGCGCAGGATTCGCAGTTGCCAGCGACGCCGATCAACGCTGAAATGTCGGTCACACCCCCGCACCCTCATGTCGACCCCATCTTCCCGCCGCCGCTTCCTCCAGCTTGCCGCCGCCAGCTTCGCCGCCACCGCCGCCGGCGTGCGCGCCCAGAACGCCGCGCCCCTGTTCAAGATCTCGCTCGCCGAGTGGTCGCTCAACAAGGGCATGTTCAAGCGCGCCGGCGCCGAACCGCTTGAGCACCTCGACTTCTGCAAGATCGCCCGCGGCCTTGGCATCGACGGCGTTGAGTACGTCAACCAGATGTTCGCCGACAAGGCGACCGACAACGCCTACCTCGACGAGATGAAGAAGCGCCAGGAGGGCGAGGGCGTGCAGGGCCTGCTGATCATGATCGACCGCGAGGGCAACCTCGGCGCGCCGGACGCCGCCGCCAAGGCGAAGACCGTCGAGACCCACCTCAAGTGGCTCGACGCCGCCGCCCGCCTCGGCTGCCACAGCATCCGCGTCAACGCCGCCAGCGCTCCCAAGCTCAGCTACGAGGAACAGATGAAGCACGCCGCCGAGGGCCTGCACAGCCTCTGCGTCGAGGCTGACAAGCGCGGCCTGTTCGTCGTCGTCGAAAACCACGGCGGCCTGTCCAGCAACGGCCTCTGGCTGACCGGCGTCATGAAGCTGGCCGACCATGCCCGCGTCGGCATCCTGCCCGACTTCGGCAACTTCTACACCGACCGCAACAAGGGCGAGCTGTACAACCCCTACAAGGGCCTGCGCGAGTTCATGCCCTGGGTGAAGCAGGCGATGAGCGCCAAGGCCTACGACTGGGACACCGGCGCCGGCAAGTTCTACACCGAGGACCGCCGCGAGGGCCGCGAGATGACGCTCGACTACGAGCGCCTGATCAAGATCGTCGTCGAGGCCGGCTACCGCGGCTACATCGGCATTGAGTACGAGGGCGACAAACACGCCGAGATCGAGGGCATCAAGCGCACCAAGCAGGCGCTTGAAGAGGTGCGCACCCTGCTCTCCTAAGCGCGCTCACGGCGCGCTCACCCTTTTAAATTCCAGCTCACAGGCCAACTCGGAGGCCTCTGCGCGGATGCGCCGGCGCACCGCCTGCAGGCCTCCCCGGGTCATCGCCTGGAATTGAAAGCGGCTGAGCCGTCACGGAGACGGTGCGCCGCCATGCGGGGAAGAACCGGATTCGACGGAGTGACGGCCTCAGAGCAGCCGTGCCCCAGCCTCGGCCAACGGGCTGCGTTCGCCCTTGCTGAGCGGCACGTGGGCGGCAAAGGGCTGGCCGCGCATGCGCTGGCGGGTGTACACGAGGCCGTTGCTCCGGCTGTCGACGTAGGGGTTGTCGATCTGCGCGGGGTCGCCGACGAGGACCAGCTTGGAGCCGCGCGACATGCGGGTGACGATGGTCTTGGCCTCCAGCGGGGTGAGCTGCTGGGCCTCGTCGAGCACGAAAAAGCGATCCGGAATGGAGCGACCGCGGATGTAACTGAGAGCCTCGATCTCGATCAGCCCCTGTTGGATAAGCGTTTCATAGGGCGCGGCCGCCTCCTGGGCCGCAGGTTTGTCGGGCAGGAAGCGGTTCTTTTTGCGCTGAGGCCCCTGCTGGCTGTCGAGCGGACGCATGAGCAGGTCGAGCGCGTCGTAGACCGGCTGCAACCAGGGGCGCATCTTCTCCTGCAGGGTGCCGGGCAGGAAACCGACGGTCTGGCCCATGGCGACAATCGGGCGGCTGATGGTGAGGCCATGATAGACGCGGGCAAAGACCTGGGAGAGGCCGGCGGCGACGGCGAGCAGGGTCTTGCCGGTGCCGGCCTGGCCGTAGCAGGTGACCAGGCTGATCTCGGGATCGAGCAGGGCGTCGAGCAGGCAGGTCTGGCCGAGGTTCATCGGCTTGATGGCGCGGCCCTGGCCGACCTTGATCGCCTCAGGGGTGTGATGCAGGCGGCGCAGCTCCCCCTGGGCGGTCATTTTCGCTGGCATCGAGGCCTTGTCGCCGGCCACCAGCAGGACGTAATCGTTGGCGACCAGGTCGGCCAGCCGCGCCGGCGGCAGGGCCAGGCGACCGCTGCTGGCGAAGCGCTGCAGCTCGTGGCCGCTGACCGCCACGCGGGCGATGTCGAAGTTGGCAACCTCGCGCGGCTCCACCTTGTCGTGCAGGTAGTCCTCGCACTCCAGCCCCATGGCACGCGCCTTGAGCTGCATGTTGAGGTCCTTGCTGACCAGAATGACCGGCGTGTCGAGCTGCTCGCGCAGCCAGAGCGTGCAGGCCAGGATGCGGTGATCCATCTTGTCCTGCCCGGGAAAGACGCGTTGAAACTCCAGCACACTGGCCAGGTCCGCCGCCATCACCGGGTCGTAGACGACAATGCGCAGGTTGCCGCCGCCGTCCGTGCGCACGCCTTCGGTCACCGAGGCCTCGGGCGCGGCAAAGGTCTTCATCAGCGCGCGATGCACCTCGCGGGCATTGGCCCCGCGCTCGGTCATCTCATTCTTGAAGCGGTCGAGTTCGCTGAGCACGTCGACCGGAATGCAGACGTGGTGCTCGGCAAAGCGATGGATGCAGGCCGGATCGTGCAGCAGGACGTTGGTGTCGAGCACGAAGGTCTTGAAGCCGGTGGCGCGACTGGCTTTGCGGCGACGGACGGGAGAGGCGGATTTGCGTTTCAACGGCGGGACGGTGGCGAGCGGTGGGCCGGCGGCCAAGTCAGGATTGGCAAAAAAAACGGGCGCAGCACTGCCGGAGAGTTCGTCGCGGTCCATGTCAGGCGGAGGGGTTGGGGTGGTGGCACCCGGGGTTGGTCCTGTCTCCTGGCGCAGTTGGGATGCCAAGGTTGCCGGTCCGCACTTTTGACTGGAAAAAGCGAATCACGGAATTGTTCCGCAGGCTGACAGAAAGGCCCATCCCCCACAAGCCATTTATTTGGCTTTGTTAAGCTTTTTCGACGGCAGGCTTGGGCAGCGACCCAAAAAAAGCCCGTCCGGCAGGGCCGGACGGGCGCAAAGGACACACCTCAGGACCCGGCGATGGCGTCGGCACCACGCTCGCTGGTACGGATGCGCACAGCTTCGAGCACCTCGCTGACGAAGACCTTGCCGTCACCGATCTTGCCGGTGTTGGCGGCCTTGACGATGGCTTCAACGACGGTGTCGCTGCGCGAGTCCTCGACAACGACCTCGATCTTCACCTTCGGCAGAAAGTCCACGGTGTATTCGGAGCCACGATAAATTTCGGTGTGGCCCTTCTAACGGCCGAAGCCCTTGACCTCGACGACAGTCATTCCTTCAACGCCCACGTCGGACAGGGCTTCCTTGACGTCTTCGAGTTTGAACGGCTTGATGATCGCTTCGATTTTTTTCATGGCTGAGGCAATTAGGTGTGTGGTTTGGCAGTTTGCAACGACGAGCAGCCATCATTCCTGATTTTTTGCCGCCGGGAGATGCGCTTTCAG
Source organism: Verrucomicrobiota bacterium (assembly GCA_023428335.1). GTDB lineage: Bacteria > Verrucomicrobiota > Verrucomicrobiia > Verrucomicrobiales > Verrucomicrobiaceae > Prosthecobacter. The sequence continues at coordinate 6,171 of JAEYYS010000330.1, forward strand.
TGTTGAGCGGAAAGCGTGCCAGTTTTCTGGAAAGTTTGCTTTCTCGGTTCTCGGTTCGTCATTCCCCCTTGCCCCCCCGTCTGCCCGGCGTTAGCTGCGAACGGTCATGTTTCCCCTGCCTTTCCTTCGCCTGTCCGGCCTGCTGCTGCTGACCGCCCTGATGTCGCCAGCCGAGGAGGCGGCCGTGCTGCTGCGCCCGCACTGGCAGCCGGGAGCGGCCTACATTCTGGAGACGCTGACCGAGACGGTGACCGACCTCTCCGCCCTGGGCCGCAAGCCCGAGCAGGGCATGAAAATCAAGCAGACGACACGGCTGGGCGTTGGTCGCCTGCAGGAGGGGCGCAAGGAGGTCAGCGTCATCTTTGCGTCGCTGAGTGGCGAGGCCATCCTGGAGGGCAAGCGCCAAACCTTCGACTCCGAGAAGCTCGACGAGGCTTCGCCGGAGATCCGCGCCTCGATCGGCCGCAGCCTCGGCCAGCAGTTCGTGCTGATCTACGATGCCGACGACCGTTTTCTCAGCGCCCGTGACACGGCCGACATGGTGGCCGCGCGACCCGATCGTCAGCCGAGCCTGCAGGGGGTGGCGGAGGCGGGTCAGGTCGCCGAACTGTTCCGTCGCTCGCTGATCATGGGCCTGCCCGAACACGCCGTGCGGGCGGGCGACACCTGGACGACGCAGGAGAGCCTGAAGTTTCCGAGTGCCGGCGACGTGACGGTTGAGTTGAAGGCCAGCTACGAGGCGACGGTGGACTATCAGGGATCGCCACATGCCAAGGTGCGTTTCACAGGGGATCTGCAAACGCGCGATGCCGGCGAACGCGCCCTCAGCCTGGGCGCCGGGTCCAAGGTGTTTGGCCAGGTGCTGTTCGATCTGCGCCAGCGCCAGGTCGCCTTTGGCGCCTTCCGCGCCGACCTGAAGCTGGACGTGCAGGGCAAGACCGTGCCTGTGCGCCAGCAGGTGACGACGCGCCTGAGCCGCCAGCACTAAGCCGTGCGCTCAGACCAGCGCCCGCACCCAGGGCAGCAGCGGCAGGTCAGCCGGGGCCAGGTCGAACTCCGTGAGCCGCTCCGGCGCCACCCAGGCAAGGGCCTCATGTTCCAGCGCCATCGGCACCGGCCCGTCCGGATCGAGGCGGCAGGCGAAGGCGAACAGGCGCACCGTGCACCAAGGGTAGGCGTGCACCACCTCGGGGCCGGCTTGCAGCTCGGCAACGCGGCAGCCGAGTTCCTCAAGCAGCTCGCGATGCAGGGCGGCTTCCGGGGCCTCGCCGGGTTCAAGTTTGCCGCCGGGAAACTCCCACAGACCCGCCAGACGCTTGCCGGCCGGGCGACGCGCAATCAGCACTTCCCCGCCGCGACACATCACGGCGCAGACGACATCGACAGGGGCTTGCATTTCCACGGCGCTGCGCGGATAAGCCGGGAATGCGCCCCGAGAAAGTGAAATTCATGCTGCTGGCCGCCGACATGCGCCGCGCCGTGCGCTTCTACACCCAGGCCCTCGGTTTTGAGGAGGTGTTCGTCAGCGAATTCTGGTCGGAACTCAAATGCGGCGATGCCATCCTGGCCCTGCACGGTGGCCACGACGGCTCGGTCAATCCCACCGGCCTGAGCCTGCAGTACGAGGACGTCTTCGACGCCGCCGCCCGGGTCACCCAGGCCGGCGGCAAAATCCTCGAGGCCCCCAACCAGCGCGAGGGCGAACCCATCCTGCTCGGCCGCTACCGCGACCCCGAGGGCAACGAGGGCTTCCTCACCCAG
>JAEYYS010000361.1 GCA_023428335.1 Verrucomicrobiota bacterium
ATCGTGCTCTTCGACGGCACCAGCACCGACGCCTTCCAGTCGAAGAAGAAGGGCCCCGACGGCAAGTTCACCAACGAGTGGGCGGCCTGCCCCTGGAAGATCGAAAACGGCGAGCTGCTGGTCGACGGCGGCGACGCCTGGACCAAGCAGGAGTTCGCCAGCTGCCAGCTCCACCTCGAGTGGAAGAGCGAACCCCACACCAAGGGCAACTCGCAGAAGAAGGGCAACGGCGGCGTCTTCCTCATGGACCGCTACGAGAGCCAGATTCTCGACTGCGACAACAACCCCACCTATGCCGACGGCATGGCCGGCGCCATCTACGGCCAGACCCCGCCGCTGGTGAACGCCGTGCGCAAGGCCGGTGAATGGCAGAGCTACGACATCCTCTTCACCGCGCCCAAGCTCGACGCCGCCGGCAAGGTGCTCGAACCCGCGCGCATCACCACCCTGGTCAACGGCGTGCTCGTCCAGAATAATACCGTCATCCAGGGCCCGACCAAGCACAAGAACATCACCAACTACGACGGCGTCTTCCCCGCCAAGGCCGCCATCCGCCTGCAGGACCACAAGAACGAACCGCCCGTCCGCCTGCGCAACATCTGGATCCGCCCGCTCGACTGAGCCAGCCCCCCTCCCAACCCCGGCCCCACAAGGCCGGGGTTTTTTGCAGCCACATCACCCAAATGGGGTCAGTGTGCAACTGCTTGACAAAAAGTTCCGTGTCTTGCCGTCGCCGACCTAAGCTCAGCCAACGCTTCAACATGCCAATCGCCGGTGTATCCGACGTGGCCTGAAGTCCTGGAGTGTTTTGGCGGCCGCCGCCCGGAGTCCCTCACGCCAGATCGCTGAGGGTCCGCCGGAAGCGGTGCAGCGACAGCAGGTAGAGCAGGCTGCCGATGCCGGTCAGGGCCAGGAAGGAGGGCCAGACGGCGTCGAAGCCGGCGCCGCGGAAGAGAATGGCCTTGCCCAGGCTGATGAAGTGGCTGGTGGGTGCGAGCTGCATGATCTCGCGCACGAACAGCGGCATGTTTTCCTGGGGCGTGACGCCGCCCGAGAGCATCTCCAGCGGGATCAGCACCAGGACCAGCAGCATGCCAAACTGCGGCATGCCGCGCGCCAGGGTGGCCAGGAAGATGCCCATCGAGGTGGTGGCAAACAGGTGCAGGGCGGCGCCGGCGAAGAACAGTGGCACGGACCCCTGCACGGGCACACCGAGTGCGCCCTGGATGACGAAGCGCAGCGAGATGAAGGACGCCACCAGCACGACAAGCGCCATCGACCAGACCTTGGCGAACATGATCTCGCCCGGTGTCACCGGCATCACCAGCAGGTGCTCGACCGTGCCATGCTCGCGCTCGCGCAGCAGGGCGGCGCCGGTGAGGATGATCGACAGCATGGTGATCAGGTTGATCAGCTCGTTGAGCGCGCCAAACCAGGACTCGGTGAGATTGGGATTGAAGCGGGCGCGCAGGGCCAGGGTGACGGGTTCGGCCGACTCGCTGCGATGGCGGCGCACGAAGGCCGACACCTCCTCCTGCAGGATCTGCTGAATGTAGCCGCTGCCGGTGAAGGCCTGGCTCATGCGCGTGGCATCGACGTTGAGCTGGATCGCCGGCTGTTTGCCGGCCAGGACGTCGCGCTGGAAGTTGGGCGGGATGTCGATGACGAAGGTCTGGTTGCCGGCGTCGAGCTCGGGGTCCACCTGCGCCGCGGTCAGACCGGACGTGACCAGGAAGCGCGGCGGCTGAAAGGCGTCGATCAACCGCGCGGAGAGCTGCGAGCGGTCCTCGTCGACGACGGCCAGCGCGGCGTGGTGCAGGGGCTCGGGCATCGCCGTCGCGGCGATGTAGATGCTGACGGTGAAGGTGAAGCCGATCAGCGCGAGCATGACCGGGTCGCGGGCCAGGCTCCACAGCTCCTTGACCCCGAGGCGGAAGATGACGGCGGCGCGGCGCATGGTTCAGGAAGCTTGTTTTTTCAGTCGGGCGGCCGCCAGCAGCAGGATGACCGGCACCGCCAGCATGAGCGGCAGGTAGGAGGCCTGCAGGTCGGCGAAGCCGAGCGCCTTGCTGAAGACGCCGCGACTGATGATGAGCATGTGGGTGGCCGGATACACCTGGCCGATGACCGCGCCGGCGCCTTCCAGCGACGACACCGGATTGAGCAGGCCGGCGAACTGCACGGTTGGGATCATGGTGCCGACCATGGTGATGAAGAGCGCGGCGATCTGGCTGCGGGTGAAGGCGGAGGCGAGCAGGCCGAGGCCGGTGGAAAACAGGATGAACAGCACGGCCGCCACGGCCAGCGCGGCGAAGTCGCCCTTCAGAGGCACTTCAAACACGGTCACTGCCAGCACGCTCATGAGCAGGAAGTTGAACAGGCCGAGCAGGACGTAGGGCAGCTGCTTGCCGAGCAGGAACTCGGCGCGCGTCACCGGCGTGACATGGAAGTTGACGATGGACCCAAGCTCCTTTTCGCGCACCACCGACAGGGCGGTGAGCATGGCCGGGATCATCAGCAGCAGCATGGGGATGACCGCCGGCACCATCGCCGGCAGGCTGCGCACATCGGGATTGTAGCGAAAGCGTGTCTCGACCGTGCAGGCCGCCCCGGTGCCGACCGGCTCCGGACGCCGCGCCGCCATCTGCGTCAGCCAGGCCTGGTGCAGGCCGCGCACATAGCCGAGTACAGTCTCGGCCCGCTGCGGCATGGAGCCGTCCACCCAGGCACCGATCTCCGCCGGCGCGCCGCGCTGCAGGTCGCGCGCAAACCCGGCCGGAATCTCCAGGGCCAGTGCCAGCTCGCCCGTGCGCAAGCGCCGGTCCAGGTCGTCGGCATCAACCAATGCCGGCCGTTCGATGAAGTAGCGCGAGCCGGCCAGGTTCAGCGCGTAGTTCCGGCTGAGTTGCGTCTCGTCCTGGTCGAGCACGGCAAAGCGCAGGTCCTCGACATCCATGCTGATGCCGTAGCCCATGATGAACATCAGCAGCACGGTGCCGAGCAGGGCCAGGGCCGCGCGGCCCGGATCGCGGCGCAGCTCCAGCGCCTCGCGCCAGCTGTAACTCAGCGCCCGGCCCGCGCGAAAGCGACCCCCCGGCGCCGCCGTCGGTGCGGCCTGCATCACGGTCTCCGACGGCACTGCCGGCTCTGGCGCTGCCGCGGGCGTCACCGCTTCCAGCCGACGGATGAAGGCTTCCTCCAGCGAGCCGGCCCCGCCCTCGCGCGCCAGCTCGGCCGGCGCGCCGCTGACCAGCACACGCCCCGCGTGCATGAGCGAGACCCGGTCGCAGCGCTCCGCCTCGTTCATGAAGTGCGTCGAAATGAAGATCGTCACGCCGTCGCGTCGCGCCAGATCGATGAGGTGCTGCCAGAATTGATCGCGCGCGATGGGATCAACGCCCGAGGTGGGTTCATCGAGGATGAGCAGCTCGGGCCGGTGGATCAGCGCCACCGCCAGCGACAGCCGTTGGCGCAGGCCGAGCGGCAGCGACTCGGGCAGGGCGTTCATCACCCCGGTCAGACCAAAGCGCTCGGCGAGTTCGCGCACCCGCCCCGGCAGTTCGGCTGCCGGCACTTGGAAGAGTCGCGCGTGCAGCTCGAGATTCTGACGCACGCTCAGCTCGCCGTAGAGCGAGAACGACTGCGACATGTAACCGACCCGCCGGCGCACCTCGCGGTCGTCCGCGGCGAGCTCGCGCCCGAACAGTCGCGCCCGGCCGCTGCTCGCCGGCAGCAGGCCGGTGAGCATCTTCATCGTCGTCGTTTTGCCGCAGCCGTTGGAGCCGAGGAAGCCGAAGATCTCGCCGCGGCGGATGCGGAAACTGACGCGATCCACCGCGGTGAAGTCGCCGAAGCGACAGCTCAGGTCCTCGGCCTCGATGGCCGTTTCCGCCTCCGCTCCAGCGGCCAGCGGCGCCAGGGCCACCGGCGGGTGCTGGCTGTGCTTGGCCTCAGGCAGCAGGGCGATGAAGGCCTGTTCCAGGGTCGCGGCGCCGGTGCGCGCCCGCAGCTCGGCCGGCGCGCCCTCGGCAAGCA
>JAEYYS010000379.1 GCA_023428335.1 Verrucomicrobiota bacterium
ATACTCCAAAGCCTCTCGCCCCCATGAACAAGCCACGCCTCGCCATCCTCGGAACCGGGATTTCCGGGCTGGGCTGTGCACACCTGCTCCAGCATCGCTACGACCTCACTCTTTATGAAGCTGGCAGCCACGTCGGCGGTCACAGCAACACGGTGACGGTGCCCGAGGACGGCCGCGAACTGCCGATCGACACGGGGTTCATGGTCTTCAACCACCAGACCTATCCCCTGCTCTGCCGGCTGTTCCGCGACCTCGGCGTCGAGACCAAGCGCACGGACATGTCGTTCAGCCTGTCGCACCAGCCGACCGGCTACGAGTGGAACGGCGGCAGCCTCGACCGGATCTTCGGCCAGCGCAAAAACCTGCTCAGCCCGCGCTTCTGGCGCTTCCTGCTGAAGATCCACCGCTTCAATCAGGAGACGATCGCCGCCCTCGACGACCCGGCCTACGTCTCGATGACCCTGCGCGAGTACGCCGCCGCCCGCGGCTACGGCCAGGACTTCCTGGATCTCTACCTGATTCCGATGGGCGCGGCGGTGTGGTCGGCACCGCCGGAGGAAATGCTCGATTTCCCTGCGCGCACGCTGATGCGCTTTTGGTTCAACCACGGCTTCCTCGGCATGGACACCCGTCATCCCTGGTGGACGGTGGTCGACGGCTCGCGCCAGTACGTGCGCAAATTGATCGCGCCCTTCCGCGACCGCATCCGCCTCGACACCCCGGTGCAACGGGTCGAGCGCCGCGAGGGCAAGGTGATTGTGCAGGCGCGCGGCCAGGCCGCCGAGACCTACGACAAGGTCATCCTCGCCACCCACGCGCCGACCAGCCTGGCCCTGCTTGCCGACCCGACCCCGCTCGAAAGCGAACTGCTCGGCCGTTTCCGCTACCAGCCAAACCTCGCCACCCTGCACACCGACACGCGCTTCATGCCGCGCGAACGCCGCTGCTGGGCGGCCTGGAACTACCGCGTCGAACTCAGCGAGGACGGCGCCTTGCGACCGAGCACGCACTACTGGATGAACCAGCTGCAGGGGGTCTCGGAGAAGACCGACTACTTTGTCAGCATCAATGCGCCGGACGGGATCGACGAAAGCCGCGTGCTGAAGCGCATTCCTTACGAGCACCCGCTCTTCGATGTCGACGCCGTCAACACCCAGGCGCGCCTGCCGGAGCTGAACCGGCTCGGTCGCGACCAGACCACCTACTTCTGCGGGGCCTGGTTCCGCTACGGTTTCCATGAGGACGGCCTGCTTTCCGCCGTCAACCTGTGCCGCGACCTGCTCGGGGAGGAGCCCTGGTGACATGCACTCGGCCATCTACGAGGGGGAAGTGATGCACCATCGGCTCGCGCCGAAGACGTATCAGTTCCGCCACCGGGTTTTTTACCTCTGGCTCGACCTCGACGAGCTCGACGCCCTCGACCGCGGCCTCGGCCTGTTCAAGCACAACCGCGCCGGCCTGTTCGCCTTCCATGACCGCGACCACCTCGACCGCGGCCAGGGCAGCGCCCGCGCCAACGTCCTGCTGACCCTGCAGGAGGCCGGCATCGACACCGCCCGCGTCAAGCGCGTGCGCCTGCTCACTTTCCCGCGCGTGCTCGGCCACATCTTCAATCCGGTCTGCTTCTACTTCGCCTTCGACGCCGACGGCGCCCCCGTGGCCGCCGTCGCCGAGGTGACCAACACCTTTTACGAGCAGAAGGCCTATGTGCTCGACCGTCTTGAGGACGGGCGTTTCCGGCTCGACACGCCCAAGCACTTTTATGTCTCGCCCTTCTTCGGACTGGAGGTCCGCTTCGACTTCCAGCTCAACGTCCCCGGAGATAGCCTCGACCTCATCGTCGATGACCGCGCAGGCGGCGAACGCGTCCTGCACACCCGCCTCACCGGCCGGCGGCGCGAACTGACCGATGCCGCCCTGCTCTCCTGCTTCCTGCGCCATCCGCTGCTCACCCTGCGCGTGCTGTTCCTCATCCACTGGCACGCTTTCCGCCTCTGGCGAATGCGCCTGCCCTTCCTGCGCAAGCGCGACCGCCCCGACCTGCAGCGCGGCGTCCACCGTCCCCATCCCTCCCTCACCGCTCCATGAATCCGACCCTCGCCCTCGACACTCCCGACCGTGAGCTGCCGGCCGAAGCCCTTGCCCACCGCGCCGGCCTGCACGAACGCCTGGTCCGCCGCCTGCTGCGCCGGATGCGTTGCGGCGGCCTGCGCCTGGTCCTGCCCGACGGCCAGGCCGAGCACTTCGGCGACCCCGCCGCGCCGGCCCCGGCGGAGCTGCGCGTGCGCCGGCCCGACGACTTCTTCCGCCGCTGCGTGCTGCACGGCAACATCGGTCTGGGCGAAGCCTACACGGCGGGTGACTGGGACACGGACGACATCGCCGCGGTGATCTCCTGGTTCATCGTCAACCTGCACGCCCTGCAGGGCAGCCAGGCCTCGTCGAGCCGCCTGCCCGGGCTCAACCTGCTGCGCTGGACCGACCGCGTCCTGCACCTGCTACGCCCCAACAGCGTGTGCATGAGCCGTCGCAACATCGCTGAGCACTACGACCTCGGGAACGATTTTTACTCGCTCTGGCTCGACGCCACCATGACCTACTCGGCAGCGCGCTTCGAGCATCCGGAGCAAAGCCTGGAGGCGGCCCAGCATTCGAAGTACGAGGCCCTCTGCCAAAAACTGCAGCTGCGGCCCGGCGATCACGTTTTGGAAATCGGCTGCGGCTGGGGCGGCTTCTGCACGCATGCCGCACGCGAGCACGGCTGCCGGGTCACCGCGGTGACGATCTCCCAGGAACAGTTCGACTTCGCCCGCGAGCGCGTCCGCCGCGAGGGACTCGAGCACCTGATCGAGATCCGTTTGCAGGACTACCGCCACATCGAGGGGCAGTTCGACCAGATCGCCTCGATCGAAATGCTGGAGGCGGTGGGCGACGCCTATGTCGACGGCTTCTTCGCCCAGTGCCAGCGCCTGCTCAAGCCGCAGGGCCTGCTTGCCTTCCAGGTGATCACGGTGCCCGACTGCCGTTACGAGGCCCTGCGTCGCGGGGTCGACTGGATCCAGAAACACATCTTCCCGGGCTCGCTGCTGCTCAGCATGGACCGCATCAACCGCGCCATCAACCGCGCCGGCGATCTCTTCCTGCACGGCCTCGAGGACCTCGGCTCCGGCTACGCGCGCACGCTGTCGCTCTGGCAGGAGCGCTTTGCGGCCCGGCTCGACGAGGTGCGCGCGCTGGGTTTCGACGAGACCTTCATCCGCAAGTGGAACTACTACCTGAAGTACTGCGAGGCGGCCTTTGCCACCCGCAACATCAGCGTCGTCCAGGCGGTGTACACCCGCCCCAACAACCTGTCCCTGCACCGTCCCTGGTGAGCCACCGCCATGATCGTCCCGCTGCGCGTCTTCTTCCTCGTCGTGCTCGCCTCCATGCTGGCGGTCACGAGCTGGGCCAGCACCGAGGTCGCGCTCTGGCAACTGCCGCGGGAGTTCTGGACGCATCCCTGGCTCATCGCCACCCTGTTCGACGCCTACTGGGGCTTTCTCACCTTCTGGTGCTGGATCGCCTACAAGGAAGGCGGCTGGCCGGCGCGCGCCGCTTGGCTGGTCGCCGTGCTCCTGCTCGGCAACATCGCCATGGCCGTCTACGCCCTGATCCAGCTCTTCCGCGTGCCGGCGACTGCCGGTATCGAGGCCGTGCTGCTGCGGAGGAGCCCGGCATGAAAACGCCTTTTACCCTGCCGCTGGTCAGCCGCCTCGACCGCCTGCGCCGGCGCGGCGGCACCCAACCCGCCGCCACCTGAACGCCATGCTCGCCACCGCCCTGCTGCTTCTGGTTCTCTTCCTCGCCACCTGGTGGCTCGCGCGCCGCTGGAACAACTACTCGATCGTCGATGTTGCCTGGGCGCTCGCTTTCGCGCCGGTTGCGCTCTGGCATGCCTTCACTGGCCCCGGCTGGCTGCCGCGCCGCGTGGCGGTCGGCGCCCTCGTCGCCGCCTGGAGCCTGCGCCTCGGCCTGCACCTCTGGCGACGGGTCGCCAGCCATCACCCCGCCGAAGACGCCCGCTACGCGGTGCTGCGTGCGCGCTGGCAAGGCCGTGAGGCACGCGCCTTCCTCGGCTTCTTCCTCGCCCAGGGCCTGCTGGTCTGGCTGCTCATGCTGCCGGTCGGCCTGATTGCATCAGCGCTCCACCCCGGCTTTCATCCGCTCGAAGGGGCGGGCCTCGCGCTCTGGTTCATCGGTCTCATCGGCGAGGCCATCGCCGATGCCCAGCTCGCCCGCTTCAAGCGTCGACCTGGCGCCAGTCAGGGCGTCTGCGACGAGGGCCTGTGGGCCTGGAGCCGGCACCCAAACTACTTCTTCCAAAGCCTGCTCTGGTGGGGCCTCTTCCTGATGGCCCTGCCCTCGCCCTGGGGCTGGACGAGTGTCGTCGCCCCGCTCGCCATGCTGCACTTCCTGCTCAACGTCACCGGCATTCCGCTCACCGAAAAGCTGTCACTCGAACGCCGCGGCGAGGCCTACCGCGCCTACCAGCAGCGCACCAGCCCCTTCCTGCCGCGACCACCGCGGCCCACCTCCTGATTCCATGCGCCGCCTTATCCTGGTGCTGGGCGACCAGCTCGACGCCCAATCCGCTGCCTTCGACGACCTCGATCCCGCCCAGGACGCGGTCTGGATGGCCGAGGTCGTGGAAGAATCCACCAAGGTGTGGAGTTCCAAACCGCGCATCGCCGTTTTCCTCGCCGCCATGCGCCACTTCCGCGAGGAACTGCGCGCACGCGGCTGGCAGGTCGATTACCGCGAGCTGGGCGCGCACCCGAACTTCACTGCCGCACTCGCCGCCAGCGTGCAGGCCCTGAAGCCGCGCGAGCTCGTCATGGTCGAGGCCGGCGAGTGGGCGGTGCAGCGCGCCTTCGAGGCCGCGGCCAAGACGCTTGGCCTGCCGCTGGAGGTGCGCGAGGACCGGCATTTTTTCTGCAGCCGCGCCGATTTCGCCCGCCACGCCCACGGCCGCAAGCAACTGCGCATGGAGTTCTTCTACCGCGAGCAGCGCCGGCGCACCGGCGTGCTGATGGACGGCGATCAACCCGTCGGCGGCCAGTGGAACTACGATGCCGACAACCGGGAATCGTTTGGTCGCCACGGTCCGGGCCTGCTGCCGGCGCCACGCCGCTTTGAACCCGACGCCCTGACCCGCGGTGTGCTCGACGAGGTGAACCGCCGCTTCGCCGATCACCCCGGCGATCTTGCCGCCTTCGACTGGCCGGTGACCGCGGCACAGGCCCGCGAGGCGCTCGACGATTTCATCGCCCATCGGCTCGCCGATTTCGGTCGCTACCAAGACGCGCTGTGGGAGGGCGAACCCTGGCTCTACCACTCGCGCCTGAGTGCGGCGATGAACCTGAAGCGGCTCGACCCGCGCAAGGTGGTCGCCGCCGCCGAACAGGCCTGGCGCGACGGCCAGGCACCGCTCGCTGCGGTCGAGGGTTTCATCCGCCAAATCCTCGGCTGGCGCGAGTACGTGCGCGGGGTGTACTGGCGCTTCATGCCGGAGTACGTCGAGCGCAACGCCCTCGACGCCACGGCAGCGCTGCCGGACTTTTACTGGACCGGCGACACCGAGTGGGCCTGCCTGCGCGACGCGCTCGGCCAGACCCTGCGGCTTGGCTACGCCCACCACATCCAGCGCCTCATGGTGACCGGCCTGTTCGGCCTGCTGCTCGGGGTTGATCCACGCCGGATGCACGAGTGGTACCTTGCCGTCTATGTCGATGCCGTCGAGTGGGTCGAACTGCCCAACACCCTGGGCATGTCGCAGTACGCCGATGGCTGTGTCATGGCCAGCAAACCCTACGTCGCCACCGGCAAGTACCTGCAGCGCATGGGCAACCACTGCGCCAACTGCCGCTGCGATCCCGGTCAGTCGACCGGGCCGCGCGCCTGCCCCTTCACCACCCTTTACTGGGACTTCCTGCTGCGCCACGAACCCACGCTGCGCGGCAACCCGCGCCTGACCATGCAACTGCGCAACCTGACGCGCCTCGATGCCGACAAACGCGCCGCCATCCAACAACAGGCCGACGCGCTGCGCGAGCGCCTCACCCCCAACACCTCACCCGCATGAACGCACGCTCCGTTGCCGCCTACGCCGGCCTGCTGGCCCTGACCTTTGCCGCGCCAGCGGTGGCCGCCTTTTTTCCCGGGCCGGGCGACTGGTACGCCGGCTTGAACAAACCCGCATGGAATCCACCCGGCTGGGTTTTCGGGCCGGTCTGGACCCTGCTCTACCTGCTCATGGCCACCGCCGCCTGGCGGGTCTGGCGCCGCACCGGCCTGCGCTCACGACCGCTGGCGCTGTATCTTTTTCAGCTCGCCCTCAATGCCGCCTGGACGCCGGTCTTTTTCGGTGCCCGCGCCATCGGCCCGGCCCTGATCGTCCTGCTGCTCCTGCTCGCCGCCGTGCTGGCCACGGTTGCCGCCTTTCGCAGCGTCGATCGCGCGGCCGCCTGGTTGCTGGCGCCGTATCTCGCCTGGTCCGGCTTCGCCACCCTGCTCAACTTCACCCTCTGGCGCCTCAATCCCCCATGACCCCGCAAACCTGGTTCATCACCGGCTGCTCCAGCGGCCTCGGCCGTGCCCTTGCCGAAGCCGCCCTCGACGCCGGCCAGCGCGTCATCGCCACCGCCCGCGATGTCCGCCAGCTCGCCGACCTCGAGCAAGCCGGCTGCTGCGCGGTCTTCGCCCTCGATGTCACTGAACCGGAGGAGGTCGCCCGCGTCGTCGCCGAGGCCGAGGCGCTCTGGGATGGAATCGATGTCATCGTCAACAATGCCGGCCACGGCCTGCTGGGCGCCGTCGAGGAATGCAGCGATGCCCAGGTGCGAGGCTGCTTCGAAACCCACTTCTTCGGACCGCTCAACGTCCTGCGCGCCGCCCTGCCCGGCCTGCGCGCGCGCCGCCGCGGTCACATCGTCCAAGTCGGCGCGGCCGCGGCGGTTTCGAACTACGCCGGCTTCGGGGCCTACGGCGGCGCCAAGGCGGCGCTGGAAAAAATGACCGAGAGCCTGCGCCTCGAACTCGCCCCGCTCGGCATCCGCGTCACCACCCTGGTGCCCGGCCCCTTCCGCACGGGCTTCATTGCCCGCGGCCTCGAGCGAGCCGACACCACCATCGGCGATTATGCCGGCGGCCCGGCCGCGAAGTTTGGTCGCCTGCTCGAAACGATGGACGGTCGTCAACCCGGCGATCCCGCACGGGCCGCACGCGCGGTCGTGGCGCGGATCCTGGCCGGCGATGCCCCGGCACGCCTGCCCCTGGGCGGTTATCTGGTGAAAAAATGGCGCGATCAGGCCGCCCTGCTGCTGCGCGAGGCCGAGCAGGAGCAGGCCTGGGCGGTCAGCGCCGATGCCCCCGCCTGAAGCATGCACGGGGTGCGCAAGGAACATTTGCCGGAGAAAACCTGTGCCGCCTGCGGACGACCGTTCCGCTGGCGCCGCAAGTGGGCGCGCGACTGGCAGCAGGTGCGCTACTGCAGCGAGCGCTGCCGGCGCAGCGCCCGTGGCGGCAACCTCACTCCTTCTTCTTGAACAGACGCTTGAAGAAGCCGCCCTTGGACGGCTCTTCCTTGCTCGGTGCGGGTGCCGGTGCCGCGGTCGGTGCGGCCGGGGTTGGGGCAAAGCGCGAATTGGCAGCATCCCCCGCGGCGGGCGTCGTGGGCACCGCTGGCGCGGCACTGCGGGTGAAGTCGATCGCCTCCGGCCGCAGGGTCGGGCTCTGGCCCAGGTTGATCACCTTCGGTGGCAGGGCCTTGCCGTTCCGGTCGTACTCGTGGACGATGCGCTGGAAGACCACGCCGCCCAGATTGGTGAGCTGGTCCTCGCGGCGGCGACCGAACTCATCGTAGAAGCACTGGGCGCGGGCGACGAGATTACCGCGGCCATCGTAAATGTTGCCCTGCAGCGGCTCGCCCTTTTCGTTCAGCAAAAAGACCTTCTTCGAAACCACCGCGTTGGCGGGATTGTAGGTCGTCTCAGTCATTTCGCGGACGTTCATGTCGCGCACCGTTTCCGAGCGCGAATCGTCGGGATGGTAAACGGTACGGCCGACCACCGCCTGCACCGACGGGTTGGCAGCCGGGGCGGCGGCCGCCAAAAGCAGCCAGAAAATGGCAAAAATGGAGTCGCGGACGTTCATCACACCGGGAATGGTGCAGCATTCTACTCCCCCGTCGCCGAAACGCCAAGCCGATTTCCCGCCATGAGCGCGCACCTCGCCAGCCTTCACCCCACTGACCCGGACTGGTCGGCCTTCCTCGACCGCGTCACCGACGAGTTCGACTGCTGCACCGGCACCCTGCACCGCCTGGATGCGGCGGACCGCCATCTGAAACTGGTCGCCCACCGTGGCATCCCGCCCCAGCTCATGCCCGTGATCCAGTCGATCCCGGTCGGCAAGGGCATTGCCGGCGCCGCGGCGGAGCGACTGGAACCGGTCGAACTCTGCAACCTGCAGACCGACACCAGCGGCGTCGCCAAGCCGGGTGCCAAGCAGACCCAGGTGCAGGGCAGCCTGGCTGTGCCGGTGCTCGATGGCGACCGCCTCTGCGGCACGCTCGGCATTGGCAAACGCACCACTTACGAGTTCAGCGCCGAGGAAAAGCAGCGCCTGATGAACATCGGCCGCGAGGTGGCGGCACGACTCGCCTGAGGGCGGCATCACGGTCGCGTCAGCACCACTGCGCTTTTTTGCGCGGCCACTGAACTTTTTCCGGCCGCTCGGCAACGTCTTTTGACATGCCCGAGTCCGTCCCTCGCCCCCCATCGTCCGTATCGCCGCCCTGCGCGACACAGGTTGCCATCGCCGCATGGCATGTCATGGTGCCTGTCCGATGAACGCGCAAAGTGGACTGCTGGGCCTGCCGGGCCGCGCCCTGCTGAACTTCCTGGCCTACCTGGGACAGTTGGGCCAGTTGGTGGCCGATCTCGGCCACTCGATCTTTCGCGGCACCCTGCGCCTGCGCCTGATGGCCGAACAGCTCGTCGCCATCGGCTACGGCTCGCAGGCGGTGGTCGTCGTCACCGGCGCCTTCACCGGCGCGGTGTTCACCGCCCAGTCCTACTTCAAGTTCAAGGATTTCGGCATCGAAACCACCATCGGCGGCATCGTCAGCGTCTCGCTCTGCCGCGAACTGGCACCGGTGCTCGCCGGCCTGATGGTCACCGGCCGCGTCGGCGCCGCCATGGCCGCCGAGATCGGCACGATGAAGGTGAACGAGGAAATCGACGCCCTGCGCGTCATGGGCGTGCACCCCGTCGACTACCTGGTGCAGCCACGCTTTCTCGCCATGCTGCTGTCGATGCCGCTGCTCATCGCCGA
>JAEYYS010000435.1 GCA_023428335.1 Verrucomicrobiota bacterium
CACCGGAAAAGAGCAGGGCGGGGTTGGAGAACTGGGCGGCGGTTTCGCGCAGGACGTAGATGGCCTCGGACTCGAGAAATTGCAGGTGCGTGATGGCGGACATGTCGGGAACGGGAAATTTTGGCGCAGAATCAGGCTTTGTCAGTCACCAGTTTGGCGTGCAGGCCGCACTCGTGCTTTTCGTCGCCCTTGGCCGGGTCGTAATAGGTGAGTTCGTTGGGCAGGCCGTGCTCGGCCAGGTAGGCCTCCATTTCGGCCGGGGTCCAGTCGAGGATGGGGTTGATCTTCAGGCAGCGGAATTTGGCGTCCCACATCACCGGCTTGAGGGTGGCGGCGCGCTGCGGGTTCTGCTCGCGGCGCAGGGCGGTGATCCAGACGGCGGGGGCCAGTTCGGCCATGCCGCGCTCGAAGGGTTCCAGCTTCATGATGCGGCTGAACGACTCGACGCGCTCGACCTCGTCCGGCATCGGCACCTGGCCGCCGTTGAGGGCGAGCCAGTGGGCGCTGGTCATGCGCGGCAGGTAGGGCTGCAGGTTCAGGCCCAGGCGTGTGCGACAGGCTTCGGCAAAGCGGTAGGTCTCGGGCAGGTTGGTGCCGTGGTCGACCCACAGCACCGGCACGTCGGGCTGCAGGGCGGTGGCCAGGTGCAGGATGACAGCTTCGTAGGGGCGGAAATTGGTGGTCACCAGCGCCGATCCCTGCTCAAGCGCCCAGGCCAGGATTTCCTGGGGCGAAGCGTTCTGGAAACGGTCGTTGAGGGGCTGCAATTCGGCGTCGGTCATTAAACACCCTATTCTTGATAAATTAACTATGCAATAGCAAAATGGCGCAAAAACGTCGGTCGCGACTGGCAACTCCGGCTTTACTCGCCTGCGCGTGCCCTTAGGGTGCAGGGATGCCGCTTCCCGAAGACACTCTTTCCCGCCTCGGCGCCGAGGTGGCGCTGCCGAAGATCGATCGTGCGCTCAAGGATTTGTGGGCGGATGACCAGACCAAGACGCGGGCGTCGCTGATCAATTTTGCCATTTACAGTGAGGATCCGGCGGCACTGGCTGAGAACGTGAAACGGCTCGACCAGATCACCGCCGAGCATGCCTGCCGGGCCCTGCTCATCCTCTGCCTGCCGGAAGCGCGGCCGCCGCGGGCGCGCGCCTGGATCAACGCGCTCTGCCGCCCCTATCAGGGTCGCCAGGAGGTGTGCAGCGAGCAGATTTCCTTCCTGTTGGAGGGGGGCGACGCCGCCCAGGTGCAGAATGTGGTCTTTGCTCATCTCGATGCCGATCTGCCGCTCATTGTCTGGTGGCAGGGCGGGCTGACCAAGAACTTCGAGGAGCGTTTTTACAGTCGCATCGGCACGCTCATCCTCGACAGCAGCACGTGGGCGGATCCGCGCGCGGAGTTTGCCCGCCTGGCGGCGGTGCGAGCCGACCGCTGTGCGGATTTTGATGTGCGCGACCTGAGTTGGACACGCAGCCATTTCCTGCGCACCGCCCTGGCGGCCTGTTTCCAGGATGCCAATGCCCGCCGGCATCTGCCGACGCTGGAGCGCATCGAGATCACCCATGCGCGTGGCCAGCATTGTGCCGCGCTGATGCTGGCGGGCTGGATCGCCCATCGCCTCGGCGCGCGTTTGGCGGAGGGTGTCGACGGCCTGGTCTTCGACCGTCCTGGCGGCAGCCGGTTGCAGGCCGTGTTGGCCGAGGCCGGTGCGGAAGGCTGTGCGCTGCAGTCGCTCAAGCTGTCCGGTCCCGGCCTCGCCGTGCAGGTCACCCGCGATGGCGCCTCTGCCTTTGTGCATGTCTGTGCCGACTGCGAGGGCCATGCCCATGAAGAGATCCTGCCGGCCGACGTGGTGGGCGAGGCCGAGTTGATCTCCGAGCAGTTGAGCCGGGCCGGTGGCGGCACCCATTACGCGACGGTGCTGCCGTTGATGGAAGACCTGCTGGCGCGCGCGGGCTGAGGCGCGCTAGGCGAAGACCGGCTTCTTCCAGATCGGCACGCGCGTCTTGATCTCGGCGAGGTACCAGCGGCAGAGTTCGAAGGCGGCGGCGCTGTGGCGGGTGCGCACGCGGATGAGGATCGACGGTTCGCCGGCGGCGACGAAGCCGAGGCGGTGCTGGAGGAAGACCTCGTGCGGCTCGCGTTCGGCGCGGGCCGAGGCGATCAGCTCGGCGAGCAGTTTGTCGGCCATCGGCCGGTAGGCGCTGTAGTCGATGCCGGCGATCGCCCGGCCGTCCTCGAGTTCGCGGACGACGCCGAGGAAGCGCGTCTCGGCGCCGAGGCCGGGGCCAAAGGGCGGCGTCGTGTCCGGGATGGGATCGGGGGAGAGCAGGAAGTCCACGCGCCATCACCCAAGACCGTCCCGCGACCGGTGCAAGCCGTTCCTTGCGCGGCGTGGTTGACAGTTGTGGCGCCACCGCTAGGCTCGCCGCCGTGACGCGTTTCGCCCCCCGACCCCTCGCCACCCGGCTCATGCACGGGCTGGTGGTCGCGGCGCTTTGCCTGTCGCTCGGCGTCCACTGGGCGCTGCTGCAGAGCCTGGCCTGGACGGGCATGCTGCTTTCCTGGTCGCAGGAAGTCTCCCTGGTCGAGGCGGTGAAAAACACCTTTGACGGCGAGCATCCCTGTCCGCTCTGCAAGGCGGTTGAATCCGGCCAGCAGCAGGCGCCGAAGTCGGCGCCGCTCGCGCGCATCAAGCTCGATGCCGTGCTTGCTTTCGCCGTCCGGCTGGTTCCACCGCCGGCGGTTTCCCTGGTTC
>JAEYYS010000456.1 GCA_023428335.1 Verrucomicrobiota bacterium
CCGCCAGCACCTCCCCTGCCCCGCGGCGGCGAACCCGGCCGCAGCGCAGCTCAAGGCCGCGCAAATTGGCGCGTGCATGCAGCCAACTGACGGCGCCCAGCACAAAGGTGAGGAAAGTGAGCAGGTAGGCGGCACCGTTGGACTGCACCGCACCGGCATACAGCATTGCCGCACAGAGACCGAGCCAGGAAAAGGTGTGCGGCGTCAGCCGAAGGCGGGTGCGATCCATCGCCGAACGCGGGTCGCTCTGCTTTGGGACGGACGCGCTCATGGCCGTGTCAGGGCACCGGGGTCTCTTCCAGCAGTCGGGCCGCCTCGGCGCCACCCCCGGCCAGGCGATGCCCCATCACTGACGGTGCGACCGCCTGCACATCCTCGGGCAGCACCATCGGTCGTCCGTGACCCAGCGCCCAGGCCCGCGCCGCGGCGAGCAGGGCCAGGCCACCGCGCGGCGACAGGCCATGTCCCTGCGCGCGGGTGGCCGCCAGCAGGTCCTGCACGTAATCCAGCAGGGCCGGCGCGGCAAAGACCCGGCGCGCCCGCTCCTGCATCTCGCGCAGGGCGGCCCAGGGCAGGATCTCCGGTTGGGCACGCAGCATTTCACGACGGTCCTGACCCTGCAGGATGGCGCGTTCGGCCTCGCGATCCGGCACGCCGAGCGCCAGGCGCATCAGGAAACGGTCGAGCTGCGATTCCGGCAGCATGAAAGTACCGATCTGCGTCGACGGATTCTGCGTGGCAATGACAAAAAAGGGCGTCGGCAGGGCATGGGTGATGCCGTCACAGGTAACCTTGCCCTCCTCCATCGCCTCGAGCAGCGCGGACTGGGTCTTCGGTGTTGCCCGGTTGATTTCATCGGCCAGCAGCACCTGGGCAAACACCGGCCCCTGGTGGAACACAAAGCCGCCGGAGGCACGGTCAAAAATGTTGGCGCCGAGCAAATCGGCCGGCAACAGATCGCTGGTGAACTGGGCACGGCGAAACTGCAGGCCCAAGGCCTGGGCAAGCGCCTGCGAGAGCAGGGTCTTGCCCACCCCCGGCTGATCTTCAAAAAGCAGATGCCCGCGCGCGAGCAGGCAGGTCACCGCCAGGCGAATGACCGCGTCCTTGCCGAGGATGATCTGCGCCAGACCGTCGATGAGGGCGTCGAGCTGGCGGGCATCCGCCTCGGCTTGGGCGGCGGTGACGGTTTGGTCGGCGGGATGAACGGGGCGGGCGGACACAGGCAAAAAGAGGGGTTGCCGGAGTCTGCTCCGGAAGCAATGCCGCGGGCAAGCATGAAATCCCCGGCGCAGTCAGGAGTTACGGCGCCAGCAGTCCCTGCGCGCGCAGAAAAGCGTCCGACTTGCGCAGGGTCTCGTCGAACAACGCCTTGTTGAACATCAGATAGCCGTGCACGCCGCCCTCGTTGACATCCAGCTCGCAGGTGTTGCCCGCCTGACGCATCGCCTCATGAAAGGCCCTGGCGCCGGCAAAGGGCGTGACGGTGTCGCCCGTGCCATGGAAAACCAGCGTCGGCGGCAGGCCTGGACGCACCCGGTGCAGGGGCGACAGCTCACGCCAGCGCTCGCCGATCTTGGCTTGGCCATAGCCTTCGGCGGAAGTGTCAATGACCGGGAACAGCAGGACGAGCGCGGCCGGTGTCACCTTGCCCGCTTCACCCGCCTCATTGACCTCGTCGAACAGCGCCGTCGCCGCCGCCAGATGCCCGCCGGCCGAACCGCCACTGACCACGATCTTCGCCGGGTCGATGCCGAGTTCACCGGCATGATCGCGCAGGTAACGCATGGCGGAGCGCACATCCTTGACACAGTCAAAGACGCTGGTGCCTGTCTTGGGGTTGTAAAGGCGGTACTGCAGGCTGATGCCAACCCAGCCCTGACGCGCATAGTGGGCGGCAAAGGGATACATGCGCGGCGGCGCCCCGCCAGCCCAGCCACCGCCGTGGATCGTCAGGAAACAGGCGCGGCGGTCCGTGGGACGATGCCCCTGCGGTTCAAACACGTGCATCTCCAGGGCGCGATCGCCGACCTGTTTGTAAACGAGCTTGCGCGACGGCGTCAGCGTCGCCGCCAGTTGATCGACCGGATCCTTGGCCTTGGCGGCGGTTTGGGCGGGCAGCGATGGCTCGACGGCCAGCAGGGGAAGCAGAAAGAGGAAACGCATGCAGCCAGTCAACGCCAGTCGCACGGATTTTTTCACCGGCATTGAACCTTTTGCATCGAAAGGCCCACGTCGAAAATGCTAGGCTGCGCTTGCAGCCGGCCGATCGCCTGAACGCCGCGTGGACACCACGGACCATCCACCCTTTTTGGAACGCCTCTTCACCGAGAGCGCCGCCGACCTCGCGCGCTACTTCGCGCGCCGGCATGCCGGCACGGAGACGGTGCAGGATCTCGTCCAGGAAACCTTCCTGGAGATGGCGCGCGGCCTGCGCGACGGCCGCACGCCGAAATGCGCGCGCGGCTACCTGTTCGGCATCGCCCGTCATCTCAGCCAGGCGGTCTGGTCGCGCCATGCCCGCGAGCGCTTCGTGCCCTTCGATGCCGCCGCCGCCGAGGTTCCCGCACCGGCACGCGACCTGCGCGTCGAGGCCGCCCGCGAAACCATCGCCGCCCTGCCACCGCTGCAGCGCGAGATCCTCGACCTGCGCTTCACTCAATCCCTCTCCTACGCCGAGATCGCCGAAGCCCTGGGCATCCCGCTCGGCACCGTGCGCTCCCGACTCCACCACGCCGTCGCCGCCGTGCGCGAACGGCTGCAAAACGAAACCGCCGACTGACCCCCATGAAACCTGAATCCCTGCATGCCCTGCTCATCGACCGCCACTTCGGCGAGCTTTCGCCCGAGGCCGCGGAACTGCTCGAGCACCACCTCGCCACCCACGCTTCGGCGCGTGCCGAAGCCGAGCGTCTGCTCGCCACGCTGACCACTACCCAGGCCGCCGTGCTGCAGCACCCGGAACTGGCACGCGTGCCCGCCACGCCGCCCACCCGGCGCGCCCTCCGACCGCAATGGCACC
>JAEYYS010000473.1 GCA_023428335.1 Verrucomicrobiota bacterium
GGGCCACGGCGCACTGCCGCCATTTTTCGCCACTCATGCTGCCGGAGCGATCGAGCAGGAAATAGACATCCTGCTCCAGTTCCTCGACCGCCGACTGCTCCAGCGGCGCCCGCACCTGCAGCAGGCCGTAACGGCAGGTGCGGCCGTCGGCCTCCAGGTGCGTGCCACTCCAGGCCTTGGGCTTGGCCTGCTGCACCGGCACCTCCTGCCAGCGCAGGATGAAATCGCGGTCCGGCACATGCTGCTCGCCGGCCAGCTCGACCAGGAGTCCCTCCGGTTCCGCAAACACCTGCACGACATGACTCGGACTGCTCAGGCCGTCCGGCATCACTTCATCGGCCGCGAAGACGCCATGGACATACAGCGTCGCCGCATCCGGATGCGTGCGGCCGATCCGCGGCGGACTGATCCGCGACGCATCGGGCACCTGGTCGGTGTCGTCGCAGATACCCCGGCCGCGATTGGCGCGCAGCAGCGGTTTGCCAGGAATGTAGCGGAGGCCCGGACAAAACGGGACGCGCAGGCTGAGCTGGTCGGCCAGGCGCTCCAAGGTCTGAACATAGGCGAAGCGAATGCGCAGCTCATCGCCCGGTGCCGCATTGCCGAGTTCGAGCGTGAACAGGTTGTCGCGCTCGACCTCAACCAGGGCGGTGCGATGCCCCTGCTCCTTCTTTTCGCGCACCACCTGCCGGGCCTCATTCGCCTCCATGACGACGGCGCGAACGACCCGGCCGTTGACGTGCAATTCACAGCGGTACACCGAGGCCTCGCCCGGCAGTGGGAAGGTGTAGGTGACGTCGAGCACCTCGCGGGCATTCTGCTCAAACACCTGGTCCATCTCCACACTGACCCAGTCGCCCGTGACCTGAAACCGGGTTTCGACATGGACCAGAGGCAGGCAGATGCGGGTGGCTTCGAGATGGGCAATCAGGCCGAAGGTGGACACCGTGGATTTCATGGGGATTCGAGGAGGCGCAGGAGGTTTTGAATTTGGGTTGGGCTGAGGCGGAAACCGGGGCGACGGCTGACCAGGAGAAAATCCGCCCCGAGCGGCAGGGTCTGCCAGGCGGTCGCTGAGTCAGCCGGAGCGGGTGACAGCTCGGCTGGCCGGGAATCGACCGCCGCCTTCAGGATGCCGCGCAATTCATCGTCGCTGCGACCAAAGAGCAGCGACTGAATGCGTGCCAGCGGCAGCCCCTGGGCCTGCAGCACGCGGACCGCGCAGGCCTGCAGGAAGTGATGTTCGCCGTAGCTGCCGGCGGTCGCCGAGGCCTCCAACAGCCCGAGGGTGCGGTAATAGCGCAGGGTCCGCGGCTGGGTGTCCGTGGCGACCTGGCCATTGGCCGGCACGACCCGATGCTGACGACACCAGTCCGTGACCTTGTTGGCAAGCTGTTCAAGGCTGAGATTCATTGACAGTGACAGTGTTACTGTCATTCACGAACCGCGCAAGTCAAAATCTTCATCCCTCATCCCTCATCCCTCATCCCTCATCCCTTCTTCCCCACTTCCCGTAGCGGGCGGCCGTGCAGATCCGGAGACACGGCCTTCTTGGGCACACCGAGGCGTTGGGCGCCGTAGATGCCGGAGTGACCGCTCGCGAGGTAGGCGGTGAAGCAGGCGACCGCGAAGCAGACCGTGTATTCGCCGCCGAACAGTTCGATGCCCATGATGGTGCAGGCGAGCGGCGTGTTGGCGGCACCGGCGAAGACCGCCAGAAAGCCGAGCGCGGCAAACAGGGCCACCGGTTCGCCCATCAGCAGGCCGAGGCTGTGGCCGAGGGTGGCGCCGATGAAGAACAGCGGTGTCACCTCGCCGCCCTTGAAGCCGCTGGCGAGCGTGACCGCGGTAAACACCAACTTCCACAACCAGCTGAAGGGCTCGGCACCACCAGCCTGAAAGGCGGCGGTGATGGAGACCTGCCCGCCCGGCGCGGTCTCGACGCCGAGACCGAGGTAATCGCGGGTGCCGGCGAGACTGACAAGGGCGATGACGACCAGCGCGCCTAGGGCCGGCCGCAGCGGCGCGAGCGGCACCAGCCGGCTGAAACCGCGCTGCAGGTCGTGGGTGAGTCGCGAGAACAAACGCCCGGCCCAGCCAAAGGCGATGCCGGCCAGGGCCGCCTTGGCCAGCAGCGCAGCCTGCAAGGGCGCGGGTGCACCAGCGGCCAAGGCGGCATCGAGATGATACACGGTGTGATGCACGCCCCAGGCCGAGCAGGTGGCGTCGCCGACGATGCCGGCCACCAGCACCGGCAGCAGGGCATCGTACTGCAGGCGACCGATGACCAGAACCTCCATGGCGAAGATCGCGCCGGTGAGCGGGGTGCCGAAGACCGAGCCGAAGCCGGCGGCGATGCCGCAGAGCAGCATCAGGCGGCGGTTTTCATGACCGAGCCGCAATAGTCGCGCGAACCAACCCGCGAGACTGCCGCCCATCTGCACGGCCGTGCCTTCGCGACCGGCCGAGCCACCGCACAGGTGGGTGGCAAGCGTGCCGAGCAGGACCAGCGGTGCCATGCGCGCCGGCACACCGCCACCGGGCTCATGAATCTCGTCGATGAGCAGATTGTTGCCCTTGTCGGCATCCTTGCCGAGCCGGTGGTAGAGCCAGCCGACAACGACCCCCGCCACCGGCAGCAGCCAGAGCAGACCTGGATGCTGCCAGTGCAGGCGGGTGACCGCATCGAGGGCCCACAGGAAAAACGCGCTGGCCGAGCCCGCCGCCACCGCCACCGGCACAGCCAGCAGCCCCCCGCGCAGCAGGTGCAGGAAATCGGTAACCAGGGACGCGCGGGCCATCGGCGACCAGCCTAGCCCGCCTTGCTCCCCCTTGTCCACTGCGGCTTGCCCCGCCGGTTCAGGGTCGGTGATAAATGGCACTGAGGCGGATGTCGCCGCGGCGTTCCCCTTCAAAGACGATCCGCACGCACACGCGCCCCGGCAGGGCGGCAGCGCCCGGCCAGCGCACCGGCGTCTGAAAACCGCTATCGCGCACGACGGCAGCCTGCGCCCCGGCATAGCCGGCCAGCGGTCGCTCCTGCTCATCGAGCAGTTCCACCCGCAGCGCCGCCTCCGGCCCCAGGCCCTCGGCATTGAGGAAAAAATCCGGCCTAGTCGCCGCGACCGGGGCGGTGACGAGTTCGGCGGTAATCTGCGGCAGTTGGTAATCGCCCGGCCCCTCACGCGCAAGATCGACCGACAAGGCCCCGAAGCGATCGCGCGGCAGCACGGCCAGCCCCACGCCACCGCGCGGCCGTGGCGGTCCTCCGGTCGGCCGCGGATCCCAGGCGCCGTAGTAGAGACGGGTCTCATCGCCGACGTTTTCAAAACCCTGCCCCTGCAGCAGTCCGCCCTGGTCCCACGCGCCATCGGCACCGTGTTCCAGCAGGGTCCACTCATGCTTGGGTTCACGGAAGTTCAGGCCGTCATTGCTCAGCACCAAACCGAGATCGACACGCACGTCCGGCCACTCGGCTGCGCCGTGCCAGCGACCGTACACGCCGAGCAGGACATTGCGTCGCTGCCAGACGCTGATGCCCTCGTGGCATTGCTCGCCCTCGCGACTGCGCCCCGCGCCGAGGTACTCGAACTGCGGCGTGCGCACGAAGGCGATGCTGCTGGTCGGTTCCCAATGGCTGAAATCGCGGCTGCGGTAGAGCCGGCAGACGCGCCCCTGATAGGTGAGCACCCCGGGCAGGGCATTCTGGCCGCAGGCATAATAAAAACCGCCCCACTGATACAAACCGCCGCTCGGCTCGATGTGCACGCCCGGCAGCAGCAGATCCTGCCGGCGCAACTCCGAGCGCTGCGGCTTGACGTCCTTGACCGGCGTCCAGCGCAGGCCGTCGGCGCTGACAAAGGGCAGCAGGGTACCGAGCCGCGTGTGATGACGGAAATACACATGCGTGGTCATCTTGTAGCGCCGCGCCGGATCCGGATCGGCGTCATCGCGCAGGACCTTCAGGTTGATCACGCCCCAGGGCTGGCCACCGAGGTCGACCAGATTGTTGCGGCGACTGCCGCGATGCTCCACCAGGCCCAGTTCGGGCTTGGTCCAGGTGAGACCGTCGTCGCTCTCCGCGTAGGCCGC
The DNA here is from genome assembly GCA_023428335.1 of Verrucomicrobiota bacterium. Lineage (GTDB taxonomy): Bacteria > Verrucomicrobiota > Verrucomicrobiia > Verrucomicrobiales > Verrucomicrobiaceae > Prosthecobacter. Next base: position 4,093 of record JAEYYS010000473.1, read on the forward strand.
CCGCCAGCGCGCCGAGGCCACGCGGTTGTCGGCATCGTCGTCGAAGGCGACGTACCACATCCGCCAGCGGCCGTTCTCGCGCAGGATCGAGCCGTAGAACTGCACGCCCAGCGCATCGGGCGAGCCCGGCGCCCCGCGCTGCAGCACCGGACTGGCCGCATGCCGCACCGGCTGGCGCATCTCCAATCGCAGGTTCTGCGTGTGCGGGATCGACACCGAATCGAAGGCGAACAGGGTGGTCGCCTGGGTTTCATCGAAGGGTTCGGCCGCCGACAGAGTAAAACCCGCGAGCGCCAGGGCGATGCGGGTCACGAAACCAAGAGCGTGGGAGAGGGGCATGCCGGGAAAACGACCGTGTTCAACAGCAGTGCGCTGGCTAACGCCGGCGGCCAACACGGGCTTTCAACGGTCGGCCAGCGACGCCGAATCGGCCTGCAAGATTTGTACCGCCTTAGCCCTGCCCCCAACTCTCCTCCCGCCACGTCTCGTCCTGCTGGGCGCCAAACAGGTCGGTCTGCGGCAGCAACTGCTCGAGCAGATTTTCGCCCGGCAAACCCTCGGGCAGCGGCCGGTGGCGGGCGGGCACGCCGAGGG
>JAEYYS010000515.1 GCA_023428335.1 Verrucomicrobiota bacterium
ACGGCGATCAGGTTGGAGTGCGCCAGAAAACCCTCGCTCCACTGGTACTGGAAATCGAGCAGCACCGCCGCCTCGCGCACCACCGGATCGGACGCGGTCAGGAAGGACCAGCGCTGCGGCGACATCCCCCGCTCGGCCATGGCTTCGAGCAAACGCGGCGGCTGGTCGTGCTCGGGATCGATCGAGAGAAACACGAAGCCAGTGCGGTCGGCGTCGGCACCGAGCGCAGCCTCGATCCGCTGCAGGTCGGCCAGCGTGCGCGGGCAGGCCGACTGGCAGCGGGTGAAACCGAGACTGAGCACGCGCACCCGGCCGCGCAAATCGGCCAGTTCGGTCGGCCGCGCGTCCTGATCGAGCCAGTCGCCCGCCAGATCGTAGAGGTGGGTCACCGCACCCGCGGCTGCCACCGGCGGCGCGCGGCGCGGCGCCGCCGTGCGGAAGCCGAGGCTGCCGACGCAGTAATGGCCGCGCAGGCTGGCGCGGAAGGCGTAGCGCATGTAGGCGGCGTAATTGCCGGGATCGGCGGCGAGCAGTGAGGCGCCGCCACAAAACAGGTCGCGCTGCGCCGCGCCATCGCCGCGCCCATCCCCGACCAGCAGCGTGGCGTTGAAGTCCTCGACCCATTCCCAAACCTGCCCATGCAGGCCGCGCACGCCGTGGACATCGGCGGGCGCCTGCTGCACCGGCTTCGGCTGCTTGCTGGCCGGCGTCGAATACCACTCGAGCAGCACCCGCAGGAACTCGGGATCGGCACTGGCATCGGCGCGCCGCGCGTCAGCCCGCGCGGCGAACTCCCATTCGTCCTGGTCCGGCAACCGGCGCCCGGAGGCGGCGGCATAGGCGCGCGCGGCATGCCAGGAGACATGGGTGACCGGCGCATCCGGCAGCGCTTCCCCGAGATCGAGGTCGCCGGCCCAGTGGCGCAGGTAGGCGGCATCCGCCTGGGTGGGCGACACCCGGCTGCGCCGCCACTCGGGGTGACGGCTGACGAAGTCGAGGAACTGGGCGTTGGTGACCGCGTGGATGTCGAGATGGAAGGGCGCCACTCGCCGCGGCTTGGTCTCGCGGGCGTACAGCGGCTTGTAACTGCCGCCGGGCACGGCGACCATGCCCGCCGGCGGCGTTTCCGCCACGGCGACCGCGGTCAGCGCGAGGCAGAGCAGGCAACTCAGCGGCAGGGCGTGCATGGCGGCGGACTCAGGGATGAGTGCCCGGCTTCGGCAGGCCGGCGGCGGCGATCTTGTTGCGCACCTTGGCGACCTGCTCCGGCAGCACTTCCGCACCGGAATTGTTCCATTGGCTGTAGACGTAGGTCAGCACGCTGGCGACCGCCTCGTCGTCGAGGCCGAGCTGGGGCATGATGCTGTCGTACACCTGGCCGTTGACCGTCACCTTGCCCTGCAGCCCGTGGATCACCGTGCCGATGGCGCGCTCGACATCGGCATTGAGGTAATCCGCGGCAGCGAGCGGCGGAAAGGCCTGCGGAATGCCCTGCCCCTCCGGCTGGTGGCAGGCCATGCAAACCGCCGCATACACGGTCTTGCCATGGGCGATGCGCTCGGCCTTGGAGGCCGCCGGCGGCCGCGGCTGGCCGGCCTGGGCGATGTTCTGCACAGCGCCACCCTCCAACTGATAGATACGGTCATCCTGCTTGCCCGAATAAACCAGCAGATCCTCCGGCCCGCTCACCTTGATCATGGCCACCGCCCCCTTGTTGAAGGCACGGAAGATCGAGTGATCGACCAGCAGGTAGGTGCCAGGCACATCGAGGGTGAACTCGGCAATGGCGGAACCGCCGGCCGGAATCAGGGTCGTCTGCACCTGATGCTGATTGGGCTTGATGCCGCCCTCGGTGTACACGTTGTCAAAGATCTCGCCGATGACGTGGAAGGAGGAGACCAGGCTCGGCCCGCCGTTGCCAACAAACAGGCGCACGCGCTCGCCGACCTTGGCCTGGCCGGCGTTGTCGCCCGCCATGGCGCCGACCGCGCCGTTGAACACCACGTAGTCGGGCTGCTCGGCCAGGGCCTTCTCCATGTTGAAGGGCTGCAGGCCCGCCTCGCCATGCTTGCCCTTGGTGTAGAACTCCGACTGCATCACATAGAACTCGCGGTCCACCGGCGACAGCCCGCCGATCGGTTCCACGAGGATCAGACCGTACATGCCGTTGGCAATGTGCATGCCGACCGGCGCGGTGGCGCAGTGGTAGACGAAGAGACCGGGATTGATCGCCTTGAAGGAAAACACCGAGGTGCGCCCTGGCGTGGTGAACGAGGCCGCCGCACCGCCACCGGGTCCGGTCACCGCATGCAGGTCGATGTTGTGCGGCATCTTGCTGTCCGGATGATTCATCAGGTGGAACTCCACCTCGTCGTTCTGGCGCAGACGGATGAACTTGCCGGGCACACTGCCGCCAAAGGTCCAGAAGGTGTAGTCAACGCCGTCGGTCATGCGCTTGACCACCTCGACCACCTCCAGCTTGACCGTCACCTTGGTCGGATGATCGCGGGTGATCGGCGGCGGCACGTTCGGGGCGTCGGTCAGCACGGCATCCTCATGCCCCTGCACCGGCTTGTCTGCCTGCGACCGCGGATGACTCATCCAATCGGCCGGGGCGGACGCCGTCGCCGCCACCGCGGGCGCAGTCGGGGCCGCTGGCGCAGCCGGGGCCGACACTGCCACCGATGGCGTTGCCGGCGCCGTGGAGCGGAAGGCTTCCACGGTTTTGCGGTAGGTCTCCTGCGCCAGCTTGGCGTTGGCACTGGGCTCACTTTCGCCACACTGGCTGAGCCAGGGCAGAGTCAGCAGGGGCAGGAGAAAACGGCAGCGGGCGATGAGGCTGAAGAACATGCCATTTTTATACAACAATCCCAGCCGTCTTACTGCACTTATTTTGGCCCGTTCTGGTTGACTTGAATGCCTGTCTTTAGCCGATCGACCGCCCGCTCAACAATGCCGCCGTCCTCCATCTCGAGGATGCGGTCAAAGACATCGAGCGTACGGTGGTCATGGGTGACGACCACAACACCGGCCTCGCGTTCGCGCGCCACCTTGGCGAACAGCTCCATGACCTGCCGCCCGCGCTGGCTGTCGAGGGCGGCGGTGGGTTCGTCGGCAAGGATCAGGCCCGGTCGGTTGGCGAGGGCGCGGGCGACGGCAACACGCTGCTGCTCGCCGCCGGACAGGGCGTCGGGCAGGTTGTCGGCACGGGCGCCGACACCGAGGTAATCGAGCAGTTCCTGGGCGCGCTGGCGGGCCTCGCGCGGCGCGGTGTCATTCACCTCGAGGGCGATTTGGACGTTTTCCAGGGCAGTGAGGAACGGGATCAGGTTCGCCTTCTGAAACACGAAGCCGAGCTGCCGGCGCCGAAAGGCACGCAGATCCACCAGCGCCTTTGGCCCCTCCAGCACCGGCGTGCCGTCGATGATGACCCGGCCGCTGGTCGGCGGATTGATCAGGGCCATGGCCGTGAGCAGGGTCGACTTGCCGCTGCCGCTTGGGCCGAGCAGACCGACGATTTCGCCGCGGGCGATGGTGAGCGAGGCATCGCGCACGGCGATGACTTCGGTGTGGCCGCTGCCATAGACCTTGCGCAGGTGTTGCACCTCAACGGCGGGCGTCTTCATGCGGCGAGGACGGTGTTGGGTTCGACGCGCAGGGCCTTCCAGATGCCGAGCAGGCTGGCGAGGGTGGAAATGACGACCACGATGACGGCGAGGCTGACGAGGTCCGCCGGTTCAATGACCACGAGGCGCGGAAAACGCGGGAAGAAATAACGTCCGAGCCCCCAGGCCAGCAGGTAGCCGACCGACCCCATCAGCAACGCCTGCTGCAGGATCAGGCCGGCGATGACGCGGTTGCGCGCGCCGATCAGCTTGAGCAGGGCGATGTCGCGGATTTTGTCGAGCGTGAGGGTGTAGATGATGAGGGCAATGAGGATGGCGGAGATGAGGATGAGCAGCGCGCGGAACAGCCCGAGCTGGCGGCGCGCCTTGTCAACCATGCCCGACAGCAGCAACTGCCGCTGCTCCTCGGTCGAATAGACCGTGACATCCGGCCAGGAGGCGAGCGTGTGGCGCACCATGGCCGCATCAGCGCCGGTGGCCAGGGTCACCAACACCGCACTGACCTGCGGTTTGGCCAGGGCTGGAATATGGCCCGCCTGACCGGCCGCGCGTTCGAGCAAGTCCGGTCGCAGACGACCCAGATCGCTCGCTGCGACCCGGGCACGCCGCGCCTCGCGCTCCAGTCGCAGCGCCTCGCCCGGCACGTCAAACTGGATCGCCAACGCATCACTGACGGTGAAGAAAGCCAGGCCGTCGCCACCGGTGCCAACCATGCCGCGGGTGAGACCGACCACTTCATAGACCTCGCGACCGAGCCGGACCTTTTCGCCCAGCGGCAGTTGGAGCGAGACATCGGCGATCATTTCAAAGTGCGCCTGCCGGAGCGGACGACCCGCACTCAACGGCAGCCACTCGCCGCGATCCTCCGGCCAGGCCAGGCCCTGAACCACGAGGCGCATCGACCGGCCCTGATGCGTGCGCTGGATCGTGTGCGAGACAAAACGCCGCGCCTCCGCAACCCCCGGCACGGCGCGCACCCGGTCCTCGAGGCTCGCCGGCAGGCGCGAAACCTCGGCGAACGGCCCGCGCGTGTTGCCCTGCACAATCCACAGGTCGGCGCCGATGCGATCGACCAACAGGGTCGCCTCATGGATCAAGCCCCGATAGATGCCGCCCATGCCCATGACAATCATGAGCAGCAGGCCGATGCCCACCGTCGTGAAGAGGAAGCGGCCCGCCTGGTGGCGAATGTCGCGCACGGCGAGGTTCATGGCCGCACCTGCCCGGTTTGGATGAACACCTCCGCGCGCTGACCGATGGTCCAGTTCTTCGGCAACTCGGTCACGCGCACATCGACCAGAAACTCGCGCGTCTCGCGGTCGGTCTCACGACCGAGACGGGCGACCACGCCTGGATAGCTGCGACCTTCCTCGGAACGAAACACCACCCGCGCCGGCTGTCCCGGCGCCACCCTGGATATGGCCGTCTCATCGACCCAGGCGCTCACCCACAGCTCATCCAGCGAGATCAGCTCCAGCAGGGCTCCGCCCGGGACCAAGAGGTCGCCCGGCTCACGGTCGCGGCGCAGGATCAAGCCGTCATAGGGCGCGGTGATGCGCGTGAAGGCGAGTTGCTCGCGACGGTGCAGCAGGGTCTTTTCCGCCACCAGCACCTGCCCCTCGGCTTCGGCAATGGCGGCCGTGGAGCGCTGCAGGTCGGCCTCCGCCACCTTCAGCCCCTCCAGCGCCTTGTCGGCATCCGCCTGCGACACCGCCTGCGCCGCCACCAAGCCGCGCAAGCGCGTCTCATCACGCTCAGCCTGCGCCAGCACCGCCTTGGCGCGTTCCAAATCCGCGCGCACACGTTCCGCCGTCCGCTGCGCCGCCGCCAGTACCGCCTCGGCAATCGCCACCTCCTGCTGCAACTCGGCATCATCGAGCCTCGCCAGCAACTGTCCCTTGCGCACGGCATCGCCCTGATCCACCCGCAATTCGGCCAGCCGCTCCTGGATGCGCGAACTCACCGTCGTCCGCACCCTGGCCTCCAGCGTGCCGGTGCCCATCACCTCGGACGCGTCCGGCGCTGGCACCACCTCCGACGGCGGTGCCTCGGACACGACCGACCGCCGGCAGGCCGGCAAGACGAGCAAGGTGGCGACGCAGGCCAGCAACAGACGACAGAAATGAGGGGTGGACATGGCGAAGATCACTCAAACTTGATGTAGGCGAAGCCCTGCAACTGCAGGTCGATCAGACGGGGAAAGGCACCGACGACGAGCTTCACACCCGGCAGCAATTCGGCGGGTTTCACCCCCTTTTGCTGCATGGTGTTTTCACAGAGCTCGACCTGCACACCGCGTTGCACCAACTCGGCGAGGATCGCACCATTCGGATTGGCCGACTCCACCCCAAGCCGCCGGCGCGCGGTGTCGTTGACCACCGCGGCAATGCCGGTGCCGTGATAGACGAGATGCAGATGCACCTGCTCGGGCGCGATGCCGTGCTTGCGGTAGGTGTCGATCAGCTTGCGCGCGTAAAACAGGCCCTTGTTGACGCCTTCATGAGCGGCATCATCGGTGACCTGATAAACGATGCGCAGGTTTTCCCGAACCTGCAGCGGGATCACCTCCGGTTCGGCCGCAGTGGCGGTCAGGGAGCTGGCGAAGAGCAGGGCAAAGAGGGGGCGAAGGATCATGCGATGGAGGATTCGAAGGATGGGTGGGTTCAGGGAGCTGGAAAGGTGACACGCCACAGGCCGCGCAGGTCGCCGAGCTTGAAGCCGGTGGCCTGATCGTTGGGATAACGCTGTTGAATCGCCGCCAGGGTCTCCGGCGCAATGTCCTTCTGCGGATCGCCATGGCACTGCAGACAAAGCGGGTTGCCGAGCACGATCGGCGCCAGGAAGGAGCGACTGCCGTCGGCATTCAAGACCACCTGCGGTGCCGGCGCCTGCTGCTTCGCCAGGGCATCCAGAAAAGCCTGCAGGGCCGCCTGTTCCAGCGCATCGGCCGCGTTCTTCGGATTGCGCGGCCGGTGCGAGGCGCGCCGCACTTGCACGCCGTGAGCCGCGCCGACCTCGCGGGCGATCTCCGGCGCCTGTTCACTGCAGACGCCGAGAGCGCCCGCCGGTCCACGCTCGGCAATCGCCGTCGCCAGGGCGCCACTGAGCCGGCCAAAGGCCTCGGCGATGATGGCTGGGCCTGCCGTCGCAGGATCGCGGGCGGTTTGTGCCAGCACAGCAGTGACGAAGAGCAGGGAGAGCAGCGGGAGTTTCATGGTCTGGCTTGCTTCGACCACGACAGGTAGCCGCGGTGCAGGTGTTGGATGTTTTCAAAGCCAAGCTGCTTGAGCTTTGGCACCGCCTTGCGACTGCGATAGCCGCCGGCACAGTACACCAGCACGGGCCTGGCCTTGTCGAGCGCGCCCACCTTGGCTTCAAAAGCCGGGTCGCCCAGCGAGACATTCACCGCCTTCGGCAGGGCGCCGCCCGCAAACTCGCCGGCGGAACGCACATCCAGCACCTGCGTCTCCGGATGGTCGTTCAACCAAGCCTGCGCCTCGCCGGCCTTCAGGTTGGCGCAGACTCGCCCCGGTTCAGCGCGAAAAAGCTGCCGATCCCAGCTCCCCTCAAAGAGGTACCAGCCGGCGACGACCGCCACAAAAAGGACAAGAGGCCAGATCATGCAAAACTTGGAACTTGAAACCTGGAATGCTCTCACGCACCGCCGAGCTTTTTCACCTGCTGCGACAAACGCTTGAGCAGGTTGCTGCAGACCTTGTCGCAGAGGTCGGTGATGCTGGGGTCGGCGATGAAACAGATGACGCTCAGACCCTCGCGGCGACGTCCCACCATGCCGGCCTCGACCAGGGTCTGGACATGGCGCGAAACGTTCGCCTGGGTGAGTCCGGTCGCCTCGACCAGCTCGCCAATGTTCAATTCCCCGCCCTCTTCCAGGGCCCGGAGGATTTTCAGGCGGCTCGGCTCGGCCAGGGTGCGGAACCAGGAGGCGATGAGCGTCAAAGCTTCGTCAGTGACGGGAGGCAGCTTTTTGGTGGAGCGGACGGCAGGCATGGGGCAGAAAGATTGCATCTAATATATGCGCATAGACTCATAAAGTCAAGCAGAGTCAGCACTTGCAATTTCGGGAGCCGGCGCGCGCGGCCAACCAAGCCCTGCGTCAGCGAGCGCGGACATGAAATGACCGCAGCGCCGCGGCGTTCCTGCTGCATGCACCGCTTTCTCGCCCCGCTGGTCCTGGCGCTTCTGCCCCTGTCCACTTTCGCCGCCGAGCGCAGTCTGGTCACCGACGAGCCGGTCTTTGCGAAAGGCAAACCGGAGGGCGCTGCCGAGTACGTGGCGAAGGCGGACCCAACGGCGGGCCGGCACCTGGCGCTGAGCCTGCACAAGCTCCAGCAGGGCCTGGACCGCCCCTTTCTGATCTGGGCCATCGGCTCCAGCTACACCAACATGCTCGGCAACGGCGAGTTCTGGCAGCGCGAACTGCCCAGGCTTTTCCCCAAGACGACGCAGGTGGAGTATCGCAAAATGGTCGGCAACTCCTGCCCCTGGCAGTACCTGCGCGGCTGGGCCAGGCACCTGGTCATCCCCGACCAGCCCGACCTCGTCATCACCTACACCATCGGCAATCCCGTCGACCTCGAAAAACTCATCGTCGAACTGCGCCGCCACACCACCGCCGACATCCTCGTGCCCAGCATTCACTGGCGCGAGCGCGACCTGCCCCTGTGGGGCAAGTCCGAAAACGCGGCGGACCAGGATGTCGCCGCCGTGCGCGAGGTCTGCCGCAAGCATGGCGTCGAGTTTGTCGAGAACCGCCGCGACTGGGCTGCCTACCTCGTCGCCAACAAGCTCCCCGTCACCGCCCTGCTCAAGGACGCCGTACACCAGAGCGACTACGGCGCCCACCTCATCAACAGCAACATGCTGGCGCACTTCCGCGTGCCGGAGAGTTTTAGTGACACCCCAACCGACCGCGAACGGCTCATCCAGCCCGAGCGCCAGGCCGACGGCAGCTTCACTGCCAGCTTCACCGGCAACCGCATCGACCTGCTCGGCACCAGCGCGCCCGACGGCGCCAACTTCCGCATTTTCATTGACGACAAGCCCGCGCGCGAAGCCGGCGCCTGGCTCATGAGCTACGTGCAGCCGGATCCGAAGAATGCCAAGGAAGGCAAGGGTGCCAACCCGCGCGATCAGTCGCCCCACGGCATCACCCTGGGCAGGGGCATCGTGCCGCAGACCTGGACCCTGGTCATGACCAGCGATCAGGGCGATTACCAGCTCACCGGCAGCGTCACCGGCGCGGACGGCAGTGGCAACGCCTTCCAAGCCTTCACCAGCCGCAGCGGCCAGATCGTCATTGAACCCGAACTCTGGCGCCGCGCCGAGCGCAACCGCACCGGTGACCGCTTCACCTTTGAGGTCAAACCCGCCTGCCTGGACGAAGTCAGCTTTGCCGGCAAGGCGGGCGAAAACTTCGCGGTCCGCCTCGCCCAGATGCTGCCCAATGGCAGCCACCGCCTGCGCTTGGTCCCCCTCGCTCCCGGCAGCGCCAGCCTCACCGGCCTGCGGGTGTTTCAACCGCCGCTGGCGCCGTAAACCGGGTGGCACCAACACGCAGGGACCGCCCCCCCCGCAGCCCTTTCCCCGCCGCAGGACTCCTCAGGAAAAGGCACTTGCTTTCTTGTTGCTATATGCGTATGTAGTCATACGCTCAAACAAGAAACCATGCCAACCCCATCCATCTACCTCCGCCTCCGATCGGCCCTGCCGCTGCTGTGCCTCATGCTCGTCGCCACCTCCTGCGCGCAGCAGCCCGGCCGGGGCATGCCCCAGGCGGCACGCGAAACGATTCACACCCTGTTCGCCGGCCATGCGAACCTGCGCCGCGAGGTCAAGCTGACGGCCGACGGCTACACCGCCCTCACCGAAAGCGAGGATCCCGCGCTGGCCGCCGCGCTGAAAAAGCATGTCGGCCAGATGCAGTCACGTCTCGCCTCGGGCCTGAGCGTGCGTCGCTGGGACCCGGCCTTTGCCCAGTATTGCGATCACTATGACGAAATGGAGCATGTTTTCACCCCAACCGCCAAGGGAGTGCGCATGAC
>JAEYYS010000001.1 GCA_023428335.1 Verrucomicrobiota bacterium
CCCCGGCCCCCCAACCCACCCATTGCTTATGGCCGCGCCCGCCCCGCGAGCCTACCCGGGCTACGGCTACTCGCCCTACGGTTACGCCCCCTATGGCTATGGTCCGGTGCGTTCCTCGCTCTCCGTCGGCTGGTTCGGCGGCGGCGGCTGGTGGGGCGGTCGCTCCTCCTGGTGGGGCCGCAACCGCTACGATCACGATCATCACCACCATCATGCGGCGCCGACGCGTTCCGTCACCGGCTATCGCACGGTGCATGCGGGCACCTATCAGCGCGATCCGCGCCCGTTGGCCCCCTTTGCCAGCGGCAGCCGTCACTCCGCGGTCACCCCGCGGCCGCTGACCTCCTCTGCCACGGGCACCTTTGATCGTGGTTCGCCAAGTTCCCTGCGGGCCGGTTCCTCGCTGCCGGCGCTGCGCTCGTCGCCTCCGGCCTCCTCGCGCCTGCGCGAATCACGGCCGCCGACCCTGACGCCCTCGCGTCCGAGTTCCTCGTTTGAACGTGGCAGTTCGCGCCCGTCCTCGTCCGGGTCGATGCGTTCCAGCGAACTGCGCGCCGCCACCGGTGGGCGCAGTTCCGTGCTCACCTCCTCGCGTGGCAGCAGCGAGTCGCGCTTCAGTCGCGAGCGGCGCTGAACCCACTCACTGCAGGTATAGGACGACGCTGTTGCCGGTGTGACCGGCCGGTGCGGCGTCGTGACCGAGACCGAGTGTTTGCAGGTGTTCGGCTGGCAGGCCCTGGTCGATCAGAAAGCGGCGCACCGCCTGGGCGCGGCGTTCGGAGAGGGAGCGGGCGTGGCCGCCGGGCAGGTCGACCGGCGTTTGGCCGACGATGAGCAGGCGCGTGTCGGCGCGGTCCGCGGGCAGGGTGGCCACAAAGTCAAGCAACAGGCGTTCGTGGCCGGCCGTCAGGGCGTATTGGGTGCCGGAAAAAACCAGGGCGGGGCAGGCGGGGCGCAGCGGCTGCACGAGCGGGCTGATGAAACCCTCGCGCGGGCCGAGGGCATGCAGGACGGTGGTCTCGCCGCCGGGCGGCAGCGGGGTGGTGCAGGCGGTGAGGCCGGCGGCGAGCGACAGGAGCAGGGCAGTGCGGATCATCGCATCCAGCGGGGTTCGGTGATGGTGCCGTGTTGGGCAAGCACGAGCCGACGCTCGCGATTGAGCAGGTCATGGATGTACAGCGCGCCGTGCTGGCTGTAGCAGAGGTAGCGGCCGTTCGGGCTCCAGGAGGGGTGACGGGCGCCGCCGCGCTGGATGACGCGGGCCCGGCCGGAGGGGAAGTCCTTGACCACGACGGCACTTTCGCCGCCCAGGCGCGCGGTGAAGGCGATTTGCCGACCGTCTGGCGAGAACTCCGGATCGGTGCAGAAGCGGAAACCGCTGGGCCAAGGGCTCAGTCGCACCTCGCCTTCGCCCTCGGGGATTTCCGCCAGGTGCAGGCGCGGCCCCTGGCCGCGATCGTCGGAAAACACCAGACGCCGGCCATCGGGATGCCAGGACGGACCGGAGGGCACGCCGAGGGTCTCGCTGACGCAGGCGGCGGTGTTGGTGCCGAGGTCGGTGACGAAGATCTCGGGGTTGCCGAGGAAACTCATCACCAGGGCGAGGCGGCGTCCGTCCGGAGCGAAGGCGGCGCCGTTGTTGAGCCCGGGTGCGTCGGTGATGACCCGCTCCCAGCCCTGGCCGAGATCGAGCAGCATGACGACAGGAAAACCGGGGCGGTAACTGGTGAAGGCGACCGCTGAACCGTCCGGGGCGAGGCTCGGGCTGACGGCGCCGTGCGGATGGCGCGTGAGCTGCTGGACATCGCGGCCCTGCGGATCGCACAGGTAGATCTGGCGGCTGCCGCTGCGGTCGCTGACGAAGGCGATGCGGCTGGTCGCCAGACCGGGTTTGCCGGTGGTGGCGAGGATGAGGTCGTCGGCCAGCTGGCGCAGGTTCTCCTCCAGGCCAGGCGCCGCGTAGCTGCGTTCAAAGATCGCCGTGTCCTGCGCGTCGACCAAGCGCGCGGTGACGCGGCCGCCGACCGAGTGACCACTGATGCGGAACGGCGCGGCCTCTTCGCTGACGCGCACTTCCGGCACGGCGCTGAGTTCCTGGATCAGGCCGAGGCGGGCGCTGCGGCCGGTGCCACCCGTGAAGTCGAGCACCTGCAGCCGCTGCGGTGCCACGGCCACCGGTCGTTGCCCCAGCCCCGGCAGGCGCAGCCAGTCCGGCCAGGCGCCAGCCGATGCCGGCAGGACGCCGAGCAGCAGCAGGACCAGGAGATGGCAACGGCGCATGGGCGGGCAGGCTGGAAGGGGGCGCGGCAATTACTTCAGCGCGGCGTAGACGCGGTGGACGTCGGCATGACCGTCGAGCGCCTGCAGGAAGCGGGTGACCTCCTCGCGCTGGCTGTCGCTGAGTTCCGGGCAATCCTTCGGGTGGTAATGCAGTTCGGAGGTGGTGATCTGCCAGCCGGCGGCCTTGAGCGCCTTGGTCACCGTGTCGAGCTCGGTGGTGGCGGTGAAAAAACGCGCGCCGATCTGGCCGGCGGCCTCGTCGTCGTCCAGTTCGAGCGGCTCGACATTGTCGGCGCCGGCCTCGAGCGCGGCGGTTTCCAGATCGATCGAGGCGTCGGCATGCTGGCCCTCGATCAGGCCGCAGTGCTCGAACATCCAGGCGACCGAGCCCGGCGTGCCCATGCTGCCGGTCTTGAACAGCACCTTGATTTCCGAGGAGGTGCGGTTGTTGTTGTCGGTCAGGCACTCGACCATCACCGGCACGCGGTGCGGGGCGAAGCCCTCAAAGACGACGGTTTGGAACTGCACGGCGTCGGCGCCGGTGCCACTGCCCTTGGCGAGCGCGCGTTCGATGGCGTCGCGGGTGACGCTCTGTTTTTTGGCGGCGGCAATCGCCGCGAACAGGCGGGCGTTGAATTCAGGGTTGGGGCCGCCGAGGCGCGCCGCCACCTGGATTTCACGCGTGAGTTTGCCGACGAGTCGGCCCTTCTGGTCGGCGGCGAGTTCGCGCCATTTCTGTTTCCATTGTGCTCCCATGGTCGAGGTCGTGTGAGGGGTCAGTTGCTGCTTTTCGAGGGGGTGAGGATGAGCTGTTTGACGAGCAGTTGGGGGGGGGCGCTCGCCGTGCCGGCGCGCAGGCGCAGGGTCTCGCCACGCAGTTCACGCGGCAGGGTGAGGCGCCCCAGGCGCAGGATGCTGTAGGTGGTGCCGTCGCGGGTGGCGCCCTCGGGGCCGAGGTTGGCGGCCAGCCGGTGCTCGGCAACGCTGCACTCGAGGGTCAGCGGGGCGGTCAACGGCGGGCAGGCGTAGTGCAGCAGGACTTCATAGTGGCCGGGCGGCAGACTTTCGATCCGCCATTCGATCTCGCCAATGGCGGCGGCTTCGGGGCTGGCACTGGTGTCGGGCCTCGGCTGGATGCTGGCGGCGAGGGCCGGCGTCAGGGCCAGCGTGCCCCGGCGCAGGCGCGGCATTGGCGGGGCGCCGGGTTCCGGCGGCGGTTCGGCCGGGCTCTTGAGCGAGCGCGCCGCCGAGGTCAGTTCAACAACGCCGCCGCTGGCGAGGATGCCCTGGATGCGGGTGATCTCGCGCTGGTAGGGGGCCGGATCGGGGGCGCTGGCGGCCAGTTGCTGCAACTCGGTGACGTACTCGGCGACCACGGGCACATGCAGGGCGCGCAACTGCTGCTGGTAGATGGTCTCCATCTGGCGCAGGCGCGAGTCCTCGGCGCTGGCGGCGACCGGCACCGAGGTCAGTGGCGGCGTCTGGGCGGCGGCGCCCGCCAGGAGCAGGGCGAGCAGGCAGAGCGGTTTCATGGGCGGGTGTCCGAAAGCGCCCAAGCGCCGGGGGCGGGTTTGCGCCGGCGCGCGGCCCGTTCGCGTTCGAGCAGTGAATCGAGCAGGCCGGTTTCACTGACGCCCCGGCGTTCCTTCGGCGGTGCCACGGCGGCCAGTCCCTGATCGACCAGAACATTTTGAAACAGGCCGACCTCAGGCAGGAAAACAAGGGCGGAGACACTGCCATCCGGGTTGCGGCCAGGGCGGACCAGCAGGCGCAGCGGCTTGCCTTCGAGGTAACCGGCGGTGAATTCCTGGGCGAGCCTGCCGAGGGTCGCCGTGCTCTGCTCGTCGAGGCGGAAGTGGCCGCGGAAGGCCTTGGCGCGCGCCGCGTCGGCCGCGGGATCCACAGGCGCGCACAGCACCCAAAGCAGTTGCACACGCAGGCGGCGGCCCTCGTGCTCGACTTCGAAGCGGTCGCCCTCGTCACCATTGCCGGCGACGTAGCGGGCGCCGTCGAGGTCATCAAAGGCGCCGAGCGGACTGCTGGCGCTGGTCAGGCGCAGGGCGCCGCCGGTCTGGCCGGCGCTGCCCAGCAGGCGCAGCACACGGCGTTCCTCCGCCCCGGCGGCCTCCTTGAGGGTGGGATCGGCCTGGGCCAGTTCGCGCAGGCGCGCCAGGTAGGCGTCCGCCAGCGGCTTTTGGGCCGCAGCGAGGGCGTCGGTGAGCGACTTCTTCAGGTCGTCGAGGCTGGGCCCTGCGGGGGCGACCGGGGTGACCACGGTGGGGGCCTCCTGGACGGCGGGAATGAGGCGCAGGGCTCGCAGGCGAATCTGATTGCCCGGGTAGCCGGCGGTGGCGGCGAGGCGCAGGGTCACCGGAGTGCGGGTGAACTGCATCGGCCCGATCTGCACGGAAGTGAACGAGGTTTCATCCTGGCTGAGGCCGATCTCGAAGGAGCGCCGGCTCTCGGCGGCTCCGGGCAGGAGCGACAGTTCATAAAACTCGAACATGGCCCGTTCCTGCGGGCGTACCCGGCCCGGCAGCAGGGCGTCGGGCGGCGTGGCAATCTCGCTCAGGCTGGCCTCAAGTTCCAGGTAGTAGCGACCCGGGGGCAGGCGTACCCCGCTCCATTCGGCGGCGCTGCCATTCGTGCGCCAGTTGGTGAGCACGTCGGCGCGTGCCTCCACCGAGCCCGACAGGCGTGCCTGTTGCACTGGCAGCGGTACGGCGAGCGACAGGGCCACCTCGGCTTCGGTCGCCGGATAAAGCGCCTTCAATTCGTCGCGCCGGCGGCGGATCAGCAGGGCTTCCTCGTAGCCGCCGGCGGCGGCGAGTTCGGCCTCGGTGCGCGCCAGCGCGGCCTCGTACTGGCCGGTCAGCTTCTGCGAGACCGTCAGCACCTCGCGCAGGAAGCCGGCGCGCGCGGCAGCGAGCGGCGCGGGATCAGCCGTCGTCTGCGCGGCGACGGCGGCCGGCAGGGCGAGCAGGAGCGGAAACAGGCGGCGCATGGCGGTCTTCAACGGGCGGCGGGCACGAGGTGTACGGCGAGCAGGTGCATGAGGTTGTCCTTGAGAACGCTGCGCGCGCGGATCACCAGCGAGCCGCTGCCCTCGGTGATCTTCAGCGTGCCCAGGTTCTTTTCCTGGGGGCCACGCAGGGTGGTCAGCACCTCGGCATGGAGGTGGAAGCGCGCCTCGTGCACCTCCAGCGTGCCACCTTCCAGCGCCCCGCAGCGGTACTTGAGCAGGACTTCGTAGCCGCCGGGCGGCAGGTCCGGCAGTTTCCAAGTGACCGCGGCCTCCGGGCCACTCCAGCCGGTGAGCGCACCGCTGGCGCGACGAACGCCGCCCTCAAGCTCGGCCGCATCCAGTGGCAGTGGGATGCGGTCGGGCAGCAGGCGGGCCTTGAGCGACTGCTCGCGCGTCTGCGTCAGCAGCAGTTCCTTGTCGAGGCGCTCCAGTTCGGTGGTCAACTTCTTGCGCTGGTTGCGGGCTTCAATCGCGCCGGCATAGTCGCCCGCGGTCGCCCGCTGCCTTTCCAACTCCTGCAGTGCGGCCAGGTGCTGCTGCAGCGGCTGCAGGCCGGCTTCGAGCAGGCGCTCCTGGAATTTCAGCCGCTCCAGCTCGATCGTCGCCGTCGGGGCACGCGTGTCCTGGGCGACTGCCGGACAGGCCGGAGCGCCGAGCAGCAGGGCGACGGCAAGCGTACGGTTCACGAGGGGGAGCCGGCTTGGGGGCGACGGCGTTGCAAAAGTAACCGGGGCAGGCCGCGAGACAAGGGCGGAATCCGCGCCCCTGCAACTTGACGGATGACAAAGGCGCATGCCCGGCCCAACATGGCGCGCCATGGCCTCCCTGCTCAAGTCCCTCGGGCTCGCCGCCGACCCAACACGCGCGCGCCTGCTGCTGCTCCTGCGGCGCGAGGAACTCAGCGTCGCCGAGCTGCAGGAGATCCTGGCCCTGCCGCAGTCAAACATCTCCGCCCAGCTCTCCCGGCTCAAGGCCGCGGGCCTGGTCGCCGACCGCCGCAGCGGCAAGAACCGCCTGTACAGCCTGGCCGAGGACCGTCCGGAGGCCTTGTACGCCCTGCTGGAAGCCGCCGGCGCCGAACTGCCGGAAGTGAAGAAGGACCGCACCGCCCTGAAAGTGGTCCTGCAGAAGCGTGCCCGCAGCGCCCAGGCTTACTTCGACGCCCTCGCCGGCAAGTTCGGCCGTCACTACATCCCGGGTCGCTCCTGGAAGGCCCTCGGCGAGATGCTGCTCAAACTGCTGCCGCCCCTCGTCATCGCCGACCTCGGCGCCGGCGAGGGCACGCTCGCCCAGCTGCTCGCCCAGCGCGCCCGCCAGGTCATTGCCGTCGACAGCTCGGAAAAAATGGTCGCCTACGGCGCCGGCCTCGCCCGTGAGCACGGCTTCGCCAATTTGGAATTCCGCTTGGGCGACATCGAGGATCCGCCCATCGAGCCGGCCAGCGTCGATCTCGCCATCCTCAGTCAGGCCCTGCATCACGCCGCCAACCCGCTCAAGGCCCTGCGCGCCGCCCACCGCCTGCTCAAACCCGGCGGTCGCATCGCCGTGCTCGACCTGCTCAAGCATTCCTTCGAAAAGGCCCGCGAGCTGTATGCCGACCGCTGGCTCGGTTTCTCGGAGGCCGAACTCCACGAAATGCTCGGGCAGGCCGGTTTCGTCGCCGTCGAGACCAGCATCGTCCATCGCGAGACCCGCAGCCCGGGTTTTCAGACCGTGCTGGCACTGGCGGAAAAACCGTCGGCCTGAGGCACGGCCCGTCCCGGGCGGCGGATCCGCTGCGTCAGAGTTGGCGAATCAGGCGCAGGGCACTCAGCGGCCGGCCAGTGCGACCGGCGAGGATGTCGGAGGGCGACACCTCGCGACTGTAATACCGGCGGTTGGCCTTGGCATTGGCGCCAATGACACTGCCTTCCAGCGACACCCCGGCAAACAGGCCCTGGCTGCGGCTGTAGGCGTAGACGGCCGCGGTCGGTGTCACCCCGGCCTCGGCGCTGCGGCCGACCGGACCGGCGGCGACGCTCAACTCACCGCCGAGCTTGACGTTTGCCTCGCGGGCAAAAGCCTGCACGGCTTCCGGCGTGTTCAGGACCAGCACGAACTCCGTGACATTGGCGCCGATCTGGGCACCGAAGCCGACGCCGCCGGTGCGGATGAAGGCCGGGCCCGACCAGCCTTCGCGCGTGCGGGCGACCACGACCCCCTGGCCGATCTTGCCCGACCAGATGAAGCCGCCCTTGGCAACCGTTAGAATGGCCAACCCCTTGGCCTCGCGCAACACGTGGCGGGGGATCTCATGCTCGGGCATGGCCTTGAAGCGCTGGAGGATGGCCGTGGCTTGATCGACTTGCTGGTCTTCCCGGCTCGCGGCTTGAGTCGGAGCGATGCTGAGGAGAAGAGCCAGAGAGAGCAGTGCGGATGTTTTCATGGTGGTAAACTCCTTCCACACGTACTACGCGACCCCAGCCGGGAAGGTTGCAGTTGCACCCGAGCCACCTTCGGCATCCGCCCATCGAGTTCTTGACGTCCGCGGTGTCAATCCTGTCAATCCTTCAACACCGTCAATGACGTCAACACCGTCCATTCAGGGAACCACATCTCCAGCCACCGTTCCCGAAAAAGCATTCCAAGAATATCAGGCCTGAATAATCAAAGATAGAAAATCACAAACCCAACAAAAACAACAAGCAAAAAATAAAAAACACAATAAAGAAGTAAAACAAAATCATCCCATATATAACGCTTCATAAGTTACAAAACGACAGATCATCCAAGTCATCCGCCGCGAAGTAGCGCAAAAGTAACGCATTGATTTCAACCCTCCGCACGAGTTCACGCCGCCGCTCCATCCTTTAAGCCGATCCAGGCGCTTGAAGGTTCTCCTACAACATGTAACGATATTAGCGATACAAAAACACCGATGCAGTGCACTCGAGCGCTGTCGCTCCAACAAAAACCCCCGTGAGGGTGCTCACGGGGGTTTCGAAGTCGGTGGTGGGTCCAGAGTTTAAACCGTCACGACACTGCGGCTGGCCTGGCTGGCGAGCGCGGCGGCGAAGATTTCCTGGGTGGCGACGGCTTCCTCCGGGGTGGCGCAGCCGAAGCGGCCGTCGAGCTGGCCCTCGCGTTCCATGAGGAAGGCGGCCCACATCTGCTGGATGACGTCGGGGAAGCCGGGCTCGAAGATGCCGCCGGTGACCGCCTTGAAGGGCATGCCGAAACCGAGGTCAGTCTTCTTCCAATACTGCTCCTTGCCGCCCTCGAATAGCCAGAGGGTCTTCGGTTCCTTGGTCGAGTAGCGGACACCGCCCTCGGTGCCGAGGATTTCCAGGAACCAGGTGTTGGTTTCGCCGGGGGCGAGGCGCTTCATCTCCAGGCGCAGCGGCGTTTCCTGGCCCTGGATCGAGGTCCAGCAGTGCAGTTGGGCGTTGTCCCAGGTGTCGCAGGCGGCCATGCCGCCCTTGCCGTCGGGCCGCTCGGGGTAACCCTTCTGCAACTGGGCGAACAGATGGGTCGGGCGCCAGCCGAGGCGCAGCGGGATGTGGCAGGCGTGCATGCCGAGGTCGCCAAGTACGCCGATTTCACCGCAGGTGCGCGAGAAACGTTTCCAGTTGGCCGGCTTGCTGGCGTCGAGATCGCTGCTGTGATGGAAGCCGGAAACGACCTCGAGCACGCGGCCGATCTTGCCGGAGGTGGCGACGGCGAGGGCGCGCTGGGCGCCGGGGAAGAAGGGGAATTCCGAGGAGCAGCGGACGAAACGACCGGTGCGACGGCAGGCGTCGAGGATGCGCCGCGAGGACTCGAGGTCCATGCCGAAGGGTTTTTCGGCAAACAGATCCTTGCCGGCTTCGAGCACGTCCGTGTAGATCTTCTCGTGCAGGTTGTGCGGCACGGCCACGTACACCACGTCGACCGCCGGGTTTTTCAGCAGCTCATGGTAGTCGGCGGTGAGTTGGGTGCAGGACGGGATCTGGCGGAACCACTCGCGCACTGGCTCGACCAGGTCGGCCACGGCGACCAGTTCCGGCTGCACGCTGACGTCGGTGAGCGCGCACCAGCGCCCGAAAGCGCTTGCCATTTCCCGGCCCATGAGGCCGCCGCCGATGATGCCAATGCCGATTTTCTTCATAGGAACGGGCAATGAAGCGGGCCAGGCCCGCGAGTAAAGGCTTTCTGCGCAAAGAATGCCGGAACGACCGGCTGCAGGCTTGCCGCTGTGGCGGAAGTGCGTCATGCTCGCCGCGTGAAAAGCTTTCAAATCACCGGTGCGGACGGTCTCGACAGCCTGCGCTGTGCCGACCTGCCCGAACCCCGGCCCGGTCCCGGCGAGGTGCGCCTGCGCCTGCGTGCGGTGTCGCTCAACTACCGCGACTGGATGAACGTCGCCGGCCTGCATGGCATCACCGGTCCCGTGCCGCGCATCCCGTGTTCGGACGGCGCCGGCGAGGTGCTGGAGGTCGGCCCCGGCGTCACTGACTGGCGGGCAGGGGATCGCGTCGTCGTGCCCTTCATGCCGGGCTGGCTTGACGGCGGTTTCACCCAGGAACACGCCGCCGGCGCCCTCGGTGGGTCGGTCGATGGCCTGCTGCGCGAACAGGCCTGCCTGCCCGCGTCCAGCCTGCTGCCGATCCCGGCCCATCTCTCCTTCGCTGAGGCGGCCACCCTGCCGTGCGCCGCCGTCACCGCCTGGGATGGCCTGCACGTGCGCGGCGGATTGCAGGCGGGCGAAACGGTGCTCATCCTCGGCAGCGGCGGCGTCTCCGTCTTCGCCCTGCAGTTCGCCCGCCTCGCCGGTGCCCGCGTGCTGGCCATCACCAGCAGCGACGCCAAGGCCGAACGCCTGCGTGCGCTCGGTGCCGAGGCGGTGCACAATTATAAGCAAGACCCCGCCTGGGATGCCTGGGCGCTCGCCCAAACCGGCGGGCGCGGCGTCGACAAAGTCATCGAAATCGGCGGCCCTGAGACGCTCAACCGCTCGATCAACGCCGTCCGCTTCGGCGGCCACATTGCCCTGATCGGCGTGCTCACCGGCACGGCCGGCGAGATCCGCACCGTCGGCCTGCTGCGCAAGGGCATCCGCCTCGACGGCGTCTACGTCGGCTCGCGCGCCATGTTCGCACAGATGAACACCACCATCGAGGCTGCCGGGCTGCGCCCCGTCATCGACTCGGAATTCGCCTTCGACGAGGCACCGGCCGCCTTCCAACGCCTGGCCAGCGGCGCCCACTTTGGCAAGATTGTTGTGCATGTCTGACGAATCCCGCCACGAACGCGAGCTCGGCGGCCAGTTGCTCGCCTCGGTCTCGCGTTCCTTCTACCTGACCCTCAAGGCCCTGCCCGGCGAACTGCGCGAGCCGATCTCGCTCGCCTACCTGCTGGCGCGCACGGCTGACACGATCGCCGACACCGCCGCGGTGCCGGTCGATCTGCGTCTCGATTGCCTGACCCAGTTCGATCAGGCCGTCAAGGGCCTGCCGACCCCCGGTCTGGCGCGACGGGTCCGCGATACCTTCATGCTGCATCAGACCGATGCCGCCGAGCGCCGCCTCATGGAGCACTTCAGCGACGGTCTCGCCTGGCTGGCGACCCTGCGCGAAGTACCCCTGCGCGCCATCCGCGAAGTCCTTCAGCACATCATCGAAGGTCAAAAGCTCGACCTCGAGCGCTTCCCCGGCGATGGCCGCCTGCGCTGCCTCGCCAGCGACGCCGAGCTCGATGACTACACCTGGAGGGTGGCCGGCTGCGTTGGCGAATTCTGGACCGGCCTCTGTGCCACCGAAAAACCCGGCGCCCTCGATCCCGCCGTCTCGCTCGAACAAATGAAACTCTGGGGGGCCGACTTCGGTCGCGGCCTGCAACTCGTCAACATCCTGCGCGACATCGGCGAAGACCTGCGCGACGGCCGCGGCTACCTGCCCGGCACCGTCAGCGAAGGCCGGCTCGACGAGGCCGCCCTGCAGGCCGCCTGGCGACACTGGGCGTCCGCCTGCCGGCTCCATCTCGACGCCGGACTGCAGTACGTCCGCCATGTTGACGACAGCAAACTGCGCTACGCCACCGCCCTGCCGCTGCTGCTCGCTGCACGCACGCTCGCCCTGCTGCGCGCCGCCACCTGGGAAGACCTGCAGCGCGGTGTCAAGGTCTCGCGCCTCGAGGTCGCCCGCCTGCTCGCCGAGGCCGCGCTTGCCTGTCGCCATCCCGACAGTTTGGAAAAACTCTTTCGCCGCCTCGCCGGCGAAGCCTGACTTGACCCGGAGCACCGCCCGCCCTTTGATGCGGCCACGCGCCACCCCGGCACGTTTGTCCAGAACCACCTTCAACCCCACCCATCCCCATGGCCCTCACCGTCGGATCCACCGCCCCTGATTTCACCGTCACCACCCTCGGCGCCAACGGCCCCGAGCTGTTCAAACTCTCCGAGCAGGTCGGCTCCGCCAACCTGCTGCTGCTCTTCGTGCCGATGGCCTTCACCGGCGTCTGCACCAAGGAGTTCTGCGAAATCTCCAACAGCATCAACGCCTTCACCCAGCTCAATGCCCGCGTCGTCGGCATCAGCGGCGACAACCCCTTCGCGCAGAAGGCCTGGGCCGAGAAGGAAAACATCACCCTGCAGCTGCTCAGCGACTACGATCACAAGGTCGCCGCCGCCTACGGCGTCGCCTACGACAGCTTCCTGCCGGCCAAGAACCTCATCATGGGTGGCGTGCCCAAGCGCTCCGCCTTCATCGTCGACAAGGCCGGTGTCATCCAGTACGCCGAAGTCCTCGAAAGCCCCGGCGACCTGCCGAACTTCGACGCCATCAAGGCCAAACTCGCCGAGCTCGCCTGAGGTTGATCGACCGCTTTGCCACGACGGGGGGCCCGCCATCCGGCGCCCCCGTTTGGTGGGGGGGGG
>JAEYYS010000008.1 GCA_023428335.1 Verrucomicrobiota bacterium
GGGGCGGGGGGGGCCGGCGCCCCCGACGGTTGAGCCGCTGGCGAAGCCGCCGCCAGTTCAAGATCCAGTCGGGCGGCGCCGGCGCCGATGATGTGCCAGAGCCCGCGCCGGAAGGCACCCCAGTCGATCCCCAGATGCAGACCGTGCGCCTCCGCCCGGCTGCCGTCGGCGAGCACGAGGCCGGCACTGGCCGTGCGCACCTCGTCGCCCGACCAATGCAGCGGCTCGATCCGCACCTCGGCGCCGAGCCGGCTGCCGGTCAGGGCTTCGAGCCGACCGCGGAAGGAGGCGTCCTGGAGTTGATGCCGGACCCAGCCCATGAACAGGGCTGGAGTCATCACCGCCAGCAGGGCCAGCAGGCCGCCGCCGCCGAGCAGGGCAACGATCCAGCGGCCGTTGAGGCCGCGGGAACGGCGTCTGGAGCGAGGGTGCATCCGGGAGTGGGAGTTTGAAGGATCCGAACTTTTGAAAATTAATACGGAAATGAAATTTTGTCACGCAGGATGCGTAGGGGCGGCGAACCCTCCGCCGAATCTTTACGCTTGCCAGGGCCGGCGGATTTTGCGGCTATGATGCCCTGATGCTGGAAGCCAACAACGTCTGCCTGGAAATTGACGCTCCGCCGGGGGCTGAACAACCGACCCTGCACCTGCTGCGCGGGGTCGCCTTCAGCCTGCCGCAGGGACATCTGATGGCAATTGTCGGTCCTTCGGGCTGCGGCAAGACGACGCTGCTCAAGGTGATTGCCGGCATTTTGGAGCAGACCGACGGTCATCTGCTCTGGGAGGGGCGCGACCTGCAGGAAGAAGAGGACCTGCACCCGGGCGAACTCGGTTACGTGCCGCAGTTCAGCGTCGCCCACGAGCAGCTCACGGTTGCCGAATGCGTGGCGGCGAGCATGGCGCTGCGCACGCAGTTGCCGGGCACCGACGACTTTGAACCGAAGCTGGAGCACCTGCTCAAGGTCACCGGTTTGGAAGATCTCGCTGACCGCCGGGTCAAGGTGCTGTCGGGCGGCCAGCGGCGTCGGCTCGGGCTGGCGCTGGAGTTGGTGACCAATCCCTGCCTGCTGCTCTGCGATGAGGTGACCAGCGGACTGGATCCGAAGTCGGAGCGTGAGATCACCGAGCTGCTGCGCCTGCTGGCGCGTGAGAATCCGCGCCGCGTCGTCATCAACGTCACCCACAGCCTGGCCAGTTTGGATGCCTTCGACAGTGTCCTGGTCATGTATCAGGGACGCCTCGTCTACCACGGTCCGCCGGGCCTGCTGACGCACTACTTCAGCGTCGCCCATCCCGAGGAGGTGTACCTGCGTCTGACCCAGCGCGAGGCGTCGGCCTGGCAGGAATCTTGGCAGAAAAAGCGCGAGCATTACGAGGCCATGCTGGTGGAGGCGGCGTCCGCCGAGGCGAAGGTGCCGCACGAGGAGGAGGTGGTCGCACCCGAGGAACTGCCCGGGCTGTGGCGCCAGGTCGGCGTGCTGCTGCAGCGACGCTGGACCATTTTTCGACGCGATCCAGGCCAGGTCTGGCTGCATCTGGCCATGCTGCTCGGGTTCCCCCTGCTGGTGGTGATCTTCGGTCTCGACGGCATCAAGCCCCTGCGCCAGCTCGATCCGCGCCAGGATAGCGATGTGCTGTACGAGGTGCAGCGCCAGGCCCAGCACCAGCTCGAGCAGCTGCAGGCGGGCAGCCTGGTCAGCGGCCTCATCATGCTGCAGGTCGTCCTGGTCACCCTCATGGCCAGCAACAACGCCGCGCGCGAGATCGCCGGCGAACGCCTCATTCTTGAACGCGAAAAACTCGGCGGCCTCAGTGTCAGCGCCTATCTGATCAGCAAGGTCCTCTTCCTCGGCGTCTTCGTGCTCGCCCAAAGCCTGTGGATGGGGGTGTTTGTCGACATGGTCGTCGGCGGCCTGCCCGGGCACCTGCTGGTCAAGCTGCTGCTGCTCGTGCTCGCCTCCGCCGCCATGACTTCCGTCTGCCTCGGCATCAGCGCCCTCAGTCGCAGCCCGGAGAAGGCCACCATCCTCAGCATCTACCTCGTCGGCTTTCAACTGCCACTGTCCGGTGCCGTCCTGACCCTGCCACCCTGGCTCGAGGGGGTGGTCAATCCCTTCATCGCCGCCTTCTGGGCCTGGTCGGGCAGCCTGCGCAGCATGACCGACACCGCCTTCTACGACGCGGTGAAAAAGGTCACCAGCACCGCCCTGGTCACCCCGGAACTGGCCGCCTTCGTGCTCGCCGCCCATCTGCTCATCGGCCTCAGCCTCGCCTGGATCGGTAGCCGTAACAGCCAGTGGGAGTAGGGGTGGGGAGTGGAGAGTCTCGGCTCTTAGCTCTTCGCTTCGGCCGCCCGCGCCTTGACGTAGGCCAGCACCTTGGCGTCGTCGTCGCCGGCCGCCCAGACCACGCGCAGGAAGTCGGCGGGATGGATGTCGTGCTTCTCCAGGAAGGCGCGGTCGCCGCCACAGCCGAACATGGTGTCCGGGTCCATCTCGCCGCGCAGCTTGGCGCGCGCCTTGACCAGGATGCGCGGCAGCCAGACGAGGCCGTCCAGTTCCGCGGTCTTGGCCGGCAGTTCCGTGGCAGCGACAATGCGCGTGCTCGGCACGCCGTTCTGAATCGTCAGGAAGTAGTCGCGCCGCACCGCCGCCACCAGCAGGGCGGTGATCGCCGTCGGATTCTCGCCGCCCGAGGTGACGTTGTCCTCGACGAAGTCGAAAAATTCCCGTTCGCGACAGCCGATGCTGCGCAGGAATTCCTGGTCCTCGTCGCTGAACCAGCTTTCAAAGTCGTGGTTGCCCTCGTCGTACTCGTCCACGCAGGCGTCGAACAGTTCCACGAAGTAGGAATCCCAGAGGTAGTGCTTCATGACGCGAAGATGCCGGGTTTCCGCCGTTTGGCACGCGGAAAGTGGCTTGGCGACGTTCAGCCGGCTAGCCGCAGCGCGGTTCCCGCCTGCCTGCGTAGGTTGCGCCAGGGGCGGCGGACCTTGCCCGAAGGGAGGGAAAGGGTTTTTTCGTCGGCAAAAATAGTCTCGACAGGTCTGGCGGAATCCGATAACAAAAAGCGACGAGGAAGAAATTCGGAAAATTCCGCCCGCCATGAACGCCGCCACCGCCATCACTCTGTGCCTGTGCCTCACAGGCGGCCAGGGGCTGCTTGCCCAGTCGGCTGAAACGCCGCCGGTGGGGTTCAATGTCGTGGAATGCTTGCCGCAGTCGGATACCATCTGTGCGGTGCCATTTGCCCGTCCGGCGGTGTTTCAAGGCGTGGTACTCAGCAATGCTGCCGGTGCTGGCCAGATCACGCTGACGCCTGATGGTGAGCCGAACTGGACGGCCAACGCGTTCCAAGGATTTCACTTTGTGCGTATTCTCAGTGGAGCCAAGGCGGGCATGTACTATCAGGTCGCCGCCAACGCCAATGGAACGGTGACTCTGGATCTTGCCGGTGACAGTGCGACGGGATTTGATGCTGGTGTGACGTTCCGAATCCATCCTTTCTGGACGCTCTCCACCTTGTTCCCGGAAGAGACACAGACGACGCTGGTGACTTCAACCGGCACGTTGGCCAACCAGCGGCGATCCCTGCTCCTGTTGCCAAATGTCAACGGGGTCGGCACCAACATTGCACCCTTGGAAACCTATTACGTTTTGTCTTCGGGTTGGCGGAAAACCACCGGCGAGGTCTCCGACGACGTCATCCTCTTCCCGGACAGCTACTTCATCATCCGTCACAACCACGCCACCATCACGGCTTCGACCTTTTTCACCCCGGCCGGCAACGTTGAACTGAATCCCGTAACGTCTCCCTTGGCCACACGCAGTGGCGGGCAACAGGACAATTTTGTGTCTTCCGGTCGTCCCATACCGGTCAAGGTCAAGGATCTGGATCTCATCACGAGCGGCGCTTTCCTGGCCAGCACGAGCACCCTGAACAATGGTCGACGAGATTTGTTGATGGTTTTTGACAACAGTATTCCAGGCATCAACAAGGCCCCGATCAAGAGCTACTACTATTTCAGCGGGACATGGCGAAGGATCGGCGGAACCGCTGACGACGGAGATGAACTCATCCAACCCTCACAGGGCCTGATCATTCGCAAATATCAGGACGCCTCAAATGCCACCTACTTCTGGACCAACACCTTCTGATCTTTTTTGAATAGCCATCCCCTTTCGCTAATGAAGAAACTCGCCTTCCTATCCTTGATCGTGTTCGCCTCGGTGGCGCAGGCCTCGGTAACGCTCAATTTTGACTTTGGCCCCGCTTACACTGCGGGTGGAGCCGGCATGGTGAACAATGGCAGCGTCGGGGTTCTCGTCGCTGATACCAGCGGCAGCGGATTCGCCCAAGGAGCCTCCCTGATTGGCAGCATGCTCACAGCCGGCGGGACGCTCGGCGGGAATCGCATTTTGGGGGTGATGAATGCGACAGAAATCAGCGGGGGGATTTTTGGCTTCAGTTCCACCGTCAATGTCAATGATTTCACTGGCCTCACGACGGGTACGGCTACGGGACTGGGTGGCACGCCTCTGATGTTTTACTGGTTCCCCAGCATCAATAGTGCAGGCTCCACTTTGGCCGGGGGCGAATCGTATGGCTCATTCCGATCGGATACCATTGATGGGGGTTCGGGTTCGGACATCAGTTTCAACCTGCCCGCAGACGGTGGTGCTTATTCATTGGCCGCCTACGACACCACCCTTGGTGGTGGCTATGCTTCTTCGCTGTTCCAAGCCAACTCCGTCGCCGGCGTGCCCGAGCCCGGGCGCGTGATGCTTGCCCTGCTCGGCTTGCTTGGCCTGACCTTGCGTCGCCGGCGCTGAACCGGCTCTGCAGTCTTCATTTCCTGCCGCGGCTCCGGGTTTCCGGGGCCGCTTTTCTTTTCAGCGTTCGCCCAGCCAGAGAATGGCGGTGGCGCCCTGGCCGATGCCGCCGCGGACGACGGCGGCGACCTGGCGCTCGAGGTCGCCGACCCTGACGCGCACGAGCAGGCGTTTGGTGGCGCTTTGGGTGCCGAGGATCTGCGCCCAGTTTTCCGGCAGGCCGGGCAGGCCGAGCACGGCGAGGGCGCTCGCCAAATCCGGCATGGGCAGGTCGTCCTGGGTGTTGAGGATGCCGTCGCGACCGATGCGCTGGCTGCGCAGGTTTTGGGCGAGGCGCGGGTCGGCGCCGGTGACGGCGGCGAGCAGTTCCGGCGCGGCCTCATTGACGTCGAGCAGGCCGCCGGCGTGCACGCTGAACCACTCGCGCCAGTTCGGGTAGGCGGCTTCGACGACCTCCATGCCCTGGACCAGCGCCATTTCCTCGACCGAGCGGAAGGGCCGGTTGAAGGGGAAGCCGGGGCGGTTGTAGGCCTTGCTCTCGGCGCCCTGGACGCGGGCAAAGTCATCGGTGTCGACCCAGTCGAGCAGGCGGTCGATGAGGGTGTTGGCCTGGGCCAGGCTCATGCCCCAGTGGCGGAAGACCCGCTGCAGGGTGGCGCGGTCCTCGCGCTGGAGCAGCAGGTTGGGATTGAGCAGGCCGTCCTCGCCGCGCATTTCCACCAGCCAGGCCTCGTCCTCGGCGATCTGCCGGCGCAGCAGGGGGTCGTCGGCCTTGATGTCCGGGTTCATGGCGATGGCCAGCGCCGCCTCAGCGAGCACGCGGGCGCGGAAGACCTGGCGCTTGGTGGCGGCGAGGTCGACGTCCTGCATGAGCAGCAGGGAGACGGCGGCGACCAGGCCGATGAGCAGGCTGATCACCCAGAGCACCGCCAGCAGGGCGGCGCCGCGCGGGCGGCGGACCGGAGGCGACGGGTTCATGGCGGCGTGGGGGTTGCTGGCGGCGGGTTGTTGGGATCGCCGGGAACTTGTGGCGTGCCCGGTACAACCGGAGCGCCTGGCTGGATGGCGGCCTGGCGGACGATGGGCGGGATCCAGAACACCGCGCGGGTTTCGAAGCCGTCGTCGAGGCGCAGGGTCATCTCGGCGAAGAGGGGGCGGCGCGGCTCCTTCCAGGTGTTTTCCCAGCGGTTGCTGGCGCCATCGTAAAAGCGCCACTCGAAGCGGCTGACGTTGTCGAGCAGGGGCAGCGCCTCCTGGTTGCGGGCGTAGCGCACCGGCTGGCCGCTGCGCATGGACTGGGTTTGGTTGCTGTCGAGCAGGCGGATGCCGACCCGCAGGTAGCCGCCCGGCCGTTCCTCGGCGAAGAGATCGACACTGGTGTCGGGCGGCAGCGCGGCGCCGGGAGTGAAGGAGGAACCGCCATTGACGACGTTGAGGTTGGGCAGGTAGGTGCCGCCGCGCGCCTGCACGGCCAGCCGCAGCTCGGCCTCGCCCGGCAGGGTGCGGAAGGAGCGGCGCAGAAATTCGATGAAGTTGAGGCGGATACGCGAGCGGTCCTGGGCCACGGCGAGGTCGTTGCCGAGTTCCATCGTGCTGTTGGCGATGGTGAAGATGCCGCCCATGAGCAGGACGAAGGCCGACAGGGCCACGAGCATCTCCAGCAGGGTGAAGCCGCGCGTGCGCCGGCGCACCGGACGGCCGGTCCGGCGGGAGATGGGGCGGGGCGGGGGGCGCATGCAGGTGGACCTCAGTTGACCGGCAGGTAGGCGCCGGCGTAGCGCAGGGTTTCGGCGCTGACCTCGAGAGGCGCGCCGCCCTCGTCCCAGCGGGCGGTGACGAGGATGCGGTAGGTGTTCTGCAGGAAGCGGCCATCCTGGTTGCGCAGGTCGCGCACCAGTTCGATGGCGACCCGGTAGGCGACCCCGTCCGTGCCGGGTTTGAGTTCCTGCTCCATCTCGCGGAGCTGGGGCATCTTGCCGTACTCATCGAGCAGCGATTCCAGACCCTGCTCGATCTCGAGCAGTTTTTGCGACTCGATGCCGGCGTTGGCGATCTGCTGGATCGTGCCGACGAGGGCGAGCGCGGCGATGCTGAAAACCGCGAGGGCGAGCACGACCTCGAGCAGGGTCATGCCGCGGGGCCGCGGCAGCGCGCGGCGCGGGCTGCCGGACTCGGGGGCGGTGGCGCGCGTGGTGTTCATTCGACGAGGGTTCCGGTCAGCGGATGGAAGGCCAGTTCGCGGAAGGCGGTTTCCGTTTCCAGTCGCAGCTTCACCGGCTCGCAGATGCCCTGCTCACCGAATGGCCAGCGGTGGCCCTCCGCCTTCTCCCAGTTCTTGGCGCCATAGCGCAGGATGAAAAGCTTCATGCCGCCGGGCAGGTTGCGCCGAGCGCCGGCACCGTCGGCGGCGCCGATCAGGCCGAAGCCCTCCTTGTCGAAGGCAAGGGTCATGCCGCGGTGCTGGAGCACGGCGCTCTGGTGGGCGAACTTCGCCATCTGCACCAGCTCCTGCGCGGTCTGGTCGAAGGGATCCTTGTCGTCGAGCAGGTTGAAGCTGGCGAAGCCGATGCCCATGACGACGATCATGATGCTCAGCACCACGACCATCTCCAGCATGCTGAAGCCCTGCTGCCGGCGCCGGGTATGGGAGGTCTTCATGCGCAGGCAGGGCGGCCGGCCCGGTCAGTCCACGTAGATGTCGTCGTCGCCGCCGTCCTTCTTGTCCGGCCCCATCGAGTACAGATCGTAGGCGGTGTTGTTCTTGCGGCCCGGGGTGCGGTACTGGAACTTGCTGCCCCAGGGATCAAGGATGCCCTCCTCCTTGACCAGTTGGCGTTTGACGCGGGCGTTGGCCGGCGGTGTCACCAGGGCCTCCAGGCTGGGCGGCATGGCGCGGTTGAGGGTCTTGTACTGGGTGATCGCGGTTTTCACCGTGTTCATCTGCGCCTCGGCGGCGGTGAACTTGGCGTTTTCGTCGACCTCACCCAGGGTGACGGCGCCGATGGCGATGAGGATGGCGATGATGGCGAGCACGAGCATCATCTCCATCAGGGTGAAGGCGGCGCGCAGCGGACGGCGGACAACGGAGGTCAGTTTCATGGGCGGTTGGGATTCTCTAAGGATTGAGAGGGCGCAGGATGGCAAAACGTTCGGGATTCGTCATGAAGAATCTCAGCCGCGGCTCTTCAGGGCGGAGACGGTTTGGAAAATGACCGAGATCATCATGTAGGCCATGACCCCGACCAGGGCGGCCATGACCAGGATGATGACGGGCTGGAGCATGGCCATGACCTTCTCCAGGCTCTTCGACAGTTCGCGGCCGCAGCGGTCGGCGGCGCGGCGCAGGGTGCCGCTGAGGTCGCCGGTGTGCTCGCCGATGCGCACCATTTCGAGCAGTTTGAGCGGGAACAGCGCGGTCTTCTCGAGGCCGCGCGACAGCGAGGCGCCGTCGCGCACGCTGGCGATGACGTATTCGAGCTGCTTCTGCACATGCAGGTTGGCGGAGACACGCGAGGCAAGTTCCAGGCCCTTCAGCAGCGGCAGGCCGCCGCTGGTCAGGCTGGCCAGCGTTTCCAAAAACTGGGTGTGGAAGCTGGTCATCAGGACGTTGCCGACGAAGGGCAGGCGCAGCTTGGCGCGGTGCCAGGCCGGCTTGCCGGCGGGCGACTGGCTCCAGGCCCAGAAACCGAGAGCGGCGAGGGCGAGCACGGCGAGCACCAGCCACCAGTAGACCTGCATGAAGGCCGAGATGGCGAGCACGATCTGGATGCCCTTGGGGATGCCGCCCTGCATGCGCTCCATCATGCCGCTCAGGCGCGGGATCAGGAAGGTGGTGAAAAGCACGGTGACACCGACGGCCGAGAAAAACAGGAAGCCCGGATAAATGAGCGCCACGGCGACCTGGCTGCGCATCTCGGCGACGTTGCCCAGGTAGAGCGCCTGCCGGCGCAGGGCGGTGCCCAGCGAGCCGCCGGCCTCGCCGGCGGCGGCGACGGCGCAGAATAGCTCATTGAACGAGGGCGAGGTCTGGCGCAGGGCGCTGCTGAAGGGATGGCCCTCGCGGATCAGGTTGCCGAGCTTGCGCGCGACACGGCTGGGCACGCCCTTGTTGCCCTTGCCTTCCATCAGGCGCAGCGCCGCCTCCAGGCGCATACCGGCCTCAAGAAGTTCGGCCAGTTCCTCGGTGAACAACTGCATCTGACCGGCGCTCAGCTTGAGCGGCCCACTTTCCTCCTCGGCGGCGTCCTCGGCCTTGGCCTGGGCGCGCGCGGCGGCCTTGGCGGCACCACCAGCGGACTCCGCCACCTTGAACGGCTGCAGGCCGCGGCCGGTGAGCTGCCGGATCGCGGCGGCGCGGTCGGCCGCCTCAACGGTCCCGCTGACGTCGCGGCCGGTGATGTCGGCAGCCTGGTAGGAAAAGGTGGGCATGAACGGTCTGAGACAAGCACAGACCGCCCGCGTTGCAAAGCAGCTTCTCCGTCGCACAACGACGCACGATTTTTTGCTGCCTTCACGCCCGCTTCAGGCGCGCCGTGGTGAACTGGCAGCGTGACGGGTCGATCCCCGGTTCGTCCACCAACACCCAACCCCAGCCGACCATGAAAACGCCTTGCCGCACGAACGGTTCCAGTTTTCTCACCACGGCGCTTCTGACGCTCGCCCTCGGCAGCGCCACCGCCCAACCTCCCGCCGCCGGGCCGATCCCGAGACCGGCTCCCGGGCGACCCGAAGCCGCCGCTCCGGCGCCGAAGCCCCGTCAGCCCGCCCCACTGCCGCCGCGCCGGAATGAACCCCTGCCGCCGGCCCTGCCCGACGGCTTCCTGCTGCCGGATGAGTTCCGCTCGATCGACGGCTCCGGCAACCAGCCCGGTCAGCCGCAGGCCGGCATGGCCGGGCGACCCTTCCGTCGACTCGCTCCCAACGCCTATGCCGACGGCATCGGTGAACCGGCGGGTGCCGACCGTCCCTCGGCGCGCGCCATCAGCAACGCGGTCGCCGCCGCCACCGGTGAGCGACCGAATGCGCGGCACGCCAATGACCTGTTCTGGCAGTGGGGCCAGTTCCTCGATCATGACCTCACCGAAACCCCGTCCGCGGTGCCGGCCGAAGCCTTGCCGGTGCCGGTGCCGGCCGGCGACCCGAGTTTTGATCCCGCTGGCAGCGGCACGGTCGTCATCGGCCTCAACCGCAGCGCCTACACCAGGGTCGACGGCGTGCGCGAGCAGACCAATGCCATCACGCCCTGGATCGATGGTTCCATGGTGTACGGCTCCGACGCCGCTCGCGCCCAGGCACTGCGCTCCGCCGATGGCAGCGGCCGCCTGAAAACCTCGGACGGGCCCGACGGCGACCTGCCGCCCTACAACACGGAGGGCGTTGCCAACATTCCCCCGGGGCCGGGCTTTTTCCTCGCCGGCGATGTGCGCGCCAATGAGCAGGTCGGTCTGCTCGCCCTGCACACCCTGTGGGTGCGCGAGCACAATCACTGGGCCGATCTCTATCGAACCGCCAACCCGGCAGCCGAGGACGAGGAGATCTACCAGTTCGCCCGCCTGGTGGTCATCGCCGAGATCCAGTCGGTGACCTATCGCGAATTCCTGCCGCTGCTGATCGGTCGCGGCGCGCTGAAGCCCTACCGCGGCCACCGCCCCGGCGTCGACCCGGCCATCAGCAACGAGTTCGCCACCGCCGCCTACCGCCTAGGACACAGCCTGCTGTCGCCCACCCTGCGCCGCGCCGCCGCCGATGGCAGCGACGCGCCCGAGGGGTCGCTCACTCTGGCCGGCGCCTTTTTCCGGCCGGATGAAATTGCCGCCCACGGCGTCGACACCCTGCTGCGCGGGCTCTGCCTGCAGCGCTGCCAGGAACTCGACGAGCAGGTGGTTGATGACGTGCGCAACTTTTTGTTCGGCGCGCCGGGCAGCGGCGGACTCGACCTCGCCTCGCTCAACCTGCAGCGCGGCCGCGACCACGGACTGCCCTCCTATGCCGCGCTGCGCGCCCACCTCGGCCTGCGGCCGGTGCGGAGCTTCCGCGACATCAATCCGCAGGGTGGCGTCGCCGCCCGCCTGGCCTCGGTCTATGCCTCGCCGGAGCAGGTGGATCTGTGGATGGGTGGTTTGGCCGAGGCGAAAAAGCCCGGTGCCATGGTGGGGCCGGTGTTCGAGCGCATCCTCGCCGATCAGTTCACGCGCCTGCGCGATGCCGACCGCTTCTGGTACCAGGCCTACCTGCCGCCGGTGATGGTGTGCATGATCGAGCGGCAGACGCTGGCGGTGATCCTGCGCCGCAACACGACGCTCGGTGCCGAGATTCGCGAACCGGCCTTCCTGGCCCCTGTGCGATCCCTGCAGGCACGGCCTGCGCCGCGGCGTCGCTGAGCTTCGACTGTCCATCCGCGCGCTGTCGCGCGGAAGGACGGTTAGAGATGGCGTACGCGGCGCGTTCCGTTCCGATGCGCCGATTCGCTCTGCTTGTTTCCCTGTTCACCGCCCTGCCTGTTGCCGCGGAAGTTTTCCGTTTGGAAATCCGCGAGACGATTCCGTTTGCCGGCGGTCGCGAGTTTGGAGCCGCCGGTGCCTACGAACGTATCAGCGGCCGACTTTGGGTCGCTCTGGACCCGGAGGCGCCGGCCAACGCCCGCGTGCATGATCTGCGGCTGGCGCCGCGCAACGCCGCCGGCCGGGTCGAGGGCTGGACCGACTTCTGCCTGCTCAAGCCGGTGCAGCCCGGCAAGGGCAACGGCCGCCTGCTCTACGACGTCGCCAACCGCGGCAACAAGCTGGCGCTGTGGACTTTCAACGGCGGCGAGCGCAGCAACGACCCGCGCAGCGAGGCCCACGTCGGCAACGGCTTCCTGATGCGCGCCGGCTGGTCGCTGCTCTGGACCGGCTGGAATGGCGAGGTCCAGGACGACGGCAGCAACCGCCTGCTCGCCGGTCTGCCGCCGGCGGGGCAGGGGATCACCGGGCCGGCCCATCTGGAGATCAGCACGACTGAAAAAGTCTTCAGCCGCGCCTTTTCCTGGAGTCCCTGGGGCATCTCGGCGGCCTTCCCTGCGGCGGAGCTCGACACCCGCAAGGCGCGGCTGACGATGCGTCCCGACCGTTTTTCCCCGGCCGTTGAAGTGTCATCCGACGCCTGGGCCTTCGCCCGCTGGGAGGAGGGTCGCGCGGTGCCGGATGCCACCCACGTGCATGTCCGCGAAGGCTTTCAGCCGGGCTGGCTGTACGACCTCGTGTACACCGCCAGCCAGCCGCGCGTCAACGGCTTCGGTTTGGCGGCGCTGCGCGATGCGGTCGCCTTTTTCCGCCATGCTGAACGCGATGCCCAGGGCGCGGCCAACCCGCTGCGCGGCGCGCTGCGCCAGGCGGTGATTTTCGGCATCTCGCAATCGGGCCGGCTTGGCCACCACTTCCTCTACGAGGGCTTCAACACGGACGAGGCCGGTCGCCAAGTGTTTGAAGGCGCCCTGCTGCACGTCGCCGGCGCCGGTCGCGGTGCCTTCAACCATCGCTTCCGCATGACGACCGACTACGGCACCCAACACGAGGGGCAGTTGTCCGGGTCCGAACTCTTCCCGTTTGCGCCGCTGCCGGTCACCGATGCGGTCACCGGTCGCAGCGGCGACAGCCTGGCGCGGGCGCGCGCCGTGGGGCAGGTGCCCAAGGTGATTTTCACCCAGTCGGCGACCGAGTACTGGAGCCGCGCCGCCTCGCTGCTGCACACCGATCCGCAGGGCCGTCGCGATTTGGAACTGCCGCCGGAGGTGCGCGTTTATCACATTGCCGGCGCCCAACATCTCGGTGGCGGTGAGACAACCCGCGGCATCTGTCAGCAGCCGCGCAATCCGCTCGATGACCGCGGGCCGGTGCTGCGCGCCCTGCTGGTGGCGTTGGAACGCTGGCTGGCCGAGGGGCGCGAGCCGCCACCGAGCCGGCACCCGCGCCTGGCCGACGGCACCCTGCTCCCGCGCGAGACCGTGCTCGCCGCCTTCCCGAAGATCCCCGGCCTCCATCTGCCGACCCATCACTACGAACCACCGCGTCTCGATTTCGGCCCGCGCTTCGATCGCGAGGGCATTGCCGATCTCGTGCCGCCGGTGGCCGGCGAACCCTATCGCACCCTGCTGCCGGCCGTCGATGCCGATGGCAACGAGACCAGCGGGATTGTGCTGCCCGAGGTGGCCGTGCCACTCGGCACCTACACGGGCTGGAACCTGCGCGCGCCCGAGTTCGGCGCGGCCACCATGCTGTCGCCCCTCGACGGCATGTTCCTGCCGTTTGTTCGCACCGCCGCCGACCGCGCCGGGGATCCGCGGCCCTCCGTGCACGAGCGTTACCCGACCCGCGCCGATTACCTCGCCCGAATCACCCGCGTGGCGCTCGACCTGCAGCGCGAGGGTTTCCTGCTCGCCGAAGACGTGGTCGCCATCCTCGAGCGCGCGGCGGCCCGGGATCTCTGGTGAGGCGTCGCGCGCGGCTCAGTCCTGCTTCGGTTCCTCGGTCGTGCCCAGCACCTCGCCGGCAGCGGCGACCACGGCGGTGACGACGGCGCCCACCGCCTCGCCGACCGTTGGCGGTTCGGCCGGGGGCGGCGGTTCCGGAGTGTCGGCCTGTTCCTCGATGAGTTCATCGAAGATCTGGTTGTACTCCTCCTTGGCAGTGACATAGCGCTCGGTGGCGCGGCGCAGTCGGGTGGCCAGGCTTTGGCAGAGGTAGGACAGGGCCTCGCGGGCGATGAGCAAATCGTCCGCGAGCATGGCGTCGAACTGCTCGCGGCGGATCTTCCACAATTCGCCGGCCGTGACCGCCTGGATCGTGGTGCGTGAGGGCTGCGGATGGAAGAGGTTCATCTCGCCAAAACTGCTGCCGCGCTTGGCCGTGCCGATGGGGGCGTAGGAATGCTCGTCGATGCGCCGGCGCAGCACCAGGGTGCCTTCCAGCACGAGGAAGAGTTCGGCATGGGTTTCCCCCTCCTGAATGAGGGTTTCCCCCTCGTCGAAGGTCCAGAACTCGCCGCAAATGGCGAGCAGTTGTCGGCGCTCCGCATCCAGGTTCTTGGCGAAGCCATAGGCAGGCAAGGTGAGGCGCTTGATCTGCATCATGCCGAAAGTGTAACAGGCCGGCGCCCGCGTTGTCAGCTTTTTTCCGCAGTTGAGTTTCGCGGTTCCGGTTTCAGGTTCGCCGGATGCCCCTTTTCTTCCAGCAGTGGCGCGGCGAATGGCTCAAGCTCTTCGCCCGCCGGCGCACCTACCTCGGCTTCGCCGCCTTCCTGGCGCTCGAGCTGGTGCTGCTGCTGGTCTTTCGGCTGCAGGGCGTGGAGCGACTCTTTGAACGCCTCATCTCGCGCCAGGGCCAGGCCTTTGCCGACTACTATTCGGCGCTCACCCTCGGGCACATGATCCTCGGTTTTTCGGTGCTCATCCTGGGCGCCATTTATCTCGCCCTGGTCGCCGGCGACATTGTTGCCAAGGAGGGCGAGGACGGTCACTACCGTCTACTGCTGGCGCGGCCGGTGAGCCGGGTGCGCCTGCTCGGTTTGAAGTACCTCACCTGCCTCGGTTACACGGTCGTGCTCATCCAGTTCATCGCCTGGTCGGCTTTTGCCCTCGGCGTGGCACTCAAGGGCTGGGGCGGTGGTTTCTTCGCCATGGTGCCGGAGGTCGGCCTGCTGGTCTTCCACGACTGGGCCGACGGCCTGCGCCACTATGCCGTCGCCTCGATCTTCCTCGCCGCGGCGATGACAACGGTCAGCAGCATCGCCTTTTTCTTGTCCTGTTTCCCCATCAAGCCTGCGGCCGCGACCATCGGCGCGCTCTCCTACGTGCTGGTCGACATGATTCTGCGCAACACCGGCTTCATGGAGGATTACGATCACCTGCTGCTCACCAGGCACATGGCCTGCTGGGCGCACCTGCTCGCTGAGCAGGTGCCGTGGGCGGTCGTGCTGCGCAGTTTCACGGTCATCGCCGCGGTCAATGCCAGCCTGTTCGTGCTCGGCGCCGCCGTCTTCACTTCAAGGGATTTGAAATCATGAATCACATCGATCGTGTCGCTGACCTGCGC
>JAEYYS010000025.1 GCA_023428335.1 Verrucomicrobiota bacterium
TCTCCGAATGAAGCGGTGGATTGCCACGTCGCGGTTCGTCAAAGTCGTCGTTCCTCATGCCCGGGGGTCTCCAAGAGTTACAAAATGCATTTTCGAATATTCGCAGCGATTGTAAAAAACCGCCCGCGCTTGTCAATGCCAGCCTCGACGCCTCAGATCAGTCGCTTCGCCACTTCCGCGGACAGCGCGCGGTTGTCGGCACGGCCGGCAGCACGCTCCTGCAACAGCTTCATCACGGCGCCCATGTCCTTTTTGCTGGTGGCGCCGAGTTCGGCAATGACCGCCTCGACAAGCGCCGCCAGCTCCCCGGCAGGCAGGGCCGCGGGCAGGTACTTTTCCAGCACGGCAATCTCGGCGCGCTCGATCGCCGCCAGATCCTCGCGGCCGGCCTGGGCGTAGCTGGCGACCGAGTCCTGACGCTTCTTGATCTCGCGGCGGACCACCTGCAGCGCCTCGCCGTCGTCGAGCTCACCCTCGGCGCCGGCCTTCTCAATGGCGGCATACTTGAGGGACGATTTGAGCCCGCGGATGACATTGAGCGCGACGCTGTCCTTCGCCTTCATGGCGGTTTTCATGTCTTCAACGATCTGGCTGGAGAGAGTCATGGATCTCATCATGACGAGCCCGGCGGCCTTGTCCAGCCACGGCCGTCCTGAAGCGCGTGCATGGCTTCAGCCTGCTTGCTGAAGCGCGTGCATGGCGCAGCCTGCTCGCTCTGCGTCGAGCGTGTGGCCACCTCCCCCAGCGAGTGACCTTCGTCACACGCGCGCACCGGGGGGATCCCGCCAAGAAGGCTTGCAATCGGGCGCAAGCCCCCGAAGGTCGGCATTCAATCCCCCGCCCCGCACCTCCCGCATGCCAGATTGGCTCGCCGTCATCATTTTAGGAATCATCGAAGGCGTTACGGAATTCCTGCCCATCTCCTCGACCGGCCACCTGCTGATCCCGCAGACGCTCGGCTGGCTGCCGGCGCGCAGCGACCTGTTCAATGTCGTGATTCAAAGCGGCGCCGTGCTGGCGGTACTGGCGGTCTTTGCCAAGCGGGTGCGTCACCTGGCGGCAACGCTCAACGAACCGGAGACCCGCGATTTTCTGCTCAAGCTGTCCGCCGCCTTTGCCGTGACGGCCGCCGGCGGTGTGCTCATCAAGACCTTTGACATCCAGCTGCCCGAGGAGGTCAAACCGGTCGCCCTGGCAACGCTGATCGGCGGCCTGGTGATCTTCCTGCTCGAGTATCTGCACCGCGACAAGACCGGCAGCGCCCGCATCACCTGGACCGTGGTGATCGCCGTCGGCCTCGCCCAGGTGCTCGCCGCCGCCTTCCCGGGCACCTCGCGCTCCGGCGCCAGCATCCTCATGGCCCTCGCCCTCGGCATGTCGCGGCCGGCAGCCACGGAGTTCTCCTTCCTGCTTGGCGTGCCCACCCTGATGGCGGCCGGCGCCTTCAAGATGTCTTCCGAATTCGCCAACGGCGGTTTGCAGGACGAAAATCTCCCCCTGCTGCTGCTCGGCACGCTGGTTTCCGGCATCTCGGCTTTTCTCGTCGTTCGCTGGCTCATCCGTTTCGTCCAAGGCCACACCTTCAACGGCTTCGCCTGGTACCGCGTTATTTTGGGCAGCTCCCTGCTGGTTTATGCGGCGGCCCGGTGATACGTTCCCCACCCCAAATGCCTCCCGCCCCGCTCAGTCTCTCACGCCTGCTCGACCACAGCCGGGGGCTGTTCCGCCGCACGGTCTTCCGCACCTACCGTCTGCTCAAGCACCCGCGCCTGCTCAAAGCCAGCGCCAGCCGGCGCTGGTTCGCCCGCCACTTCCTCGACAAGCGCGTCTGGAAACCCACCCAGCACACGCTGGCGGGCGGTGTCGCCGTCGGCCTGCTCGTGTCGATGCAACTGCTGCCCATGCAGATGCCCGCCGCCGCCATCCTGGCCGCCGTCTTCCGCGTCAACATCCCGGTCGCCATCGTCATGTGCTGGCTGAGCAACCCGGTCACCATCCCGGCGCTGGTACCGCTCGAGTATGCCCTCGGCAAATGGGTGCTCTCCTGGATCTCCTCGGTGCCCGCCACCCCTTTCCCGCGCGAACTGCCACACTCGCTCGCCGAATCCTGGCTCACCCTCAAGGAACACGCCCCGGTCATGCTCTTTGGCGGCCTGTTGCTCGGCGCCGCGCTCGCCCCGCTCGGCTACACCATCGCCTTCGCCAGTTGGAGCAGCCTGCAATCCTGGCGCCAGCGTCGGCGTGAACAGCGCCAGAACGCGGCGCCACCCGCCGCCGGGCCTTGACTTTCCCGCGCCCCGCCGCAGGCTCGCTCATGCCCACGCCCGAGCGCACCCACACCATGGCCGTGTTCTGCGACTTCGAGAACCTTGCCATCGGCGTGCGCGAGGCCCGCTACGACAAGTTCGACATGGGCCGCGTCGTCGAGCGCCTGCTGCTCAAGGGCAGCATCGTCGTGAAAAAGGCCTACTGCGACTGGGACCGCTACCGCGAGTACAAGAAGGCCATGCACGAGGCCGCCTTCGAGCTGATCGAGATCCCGCATGTGCGCCAGTCCGGCAAGAACAGCGCCGACATCCGCCTCGTCGTCGACGCCCTCGACCTCTGCTACACCAAGGCCCACGTCGACACCTTCGTCATCGTCAGTGGCGACTCCGATTTCTCCCCACTGGTCAGCAAGCTGCGCGAAAACAACAAGACCGTCATCGGCGTCGGCGTCAAGAACTCGACCGGCGACATCTTCATCAGCAACTGCGACGAGTTCATCTTCTACGACGACCTGGTGCGCGAGCAGCGCCGCAAGCGCGCCGACGGCGAGGCCCGGACAGCGGCGCCGCGCAACGGCGAGACCGCCGCACCGAAACTGCGTGCCGGCAAGGCGACCGCCGCTACGCCCGCCAAACCCGCCGGTGATCCCGAAAAGGCCGTCGAACTGCTGCTGGAAACGGTCGACGCCATGCTCGCCGAACAGGGGGGCGAGGGTTCCGTCTGGGGTTCCAGCGTCAAGCAGACGATCAAGCGCCGCCTGCCGCAATTCAGCGAGAGATTTCACGGCTTCCGCTCCTTCAACGCCCTCATCGAGGAAGCCGGCCGCCGCGGCCTGCTGATCCTGCAGCGCGACGACAAATCGGGCGGCTATGTGGTGCGTCCAGGCACGACCCCTGCCGACGAGGGGAG
>JAEYYS010000136.1 GCA_023428335.1 Verrucomicrobiota bacterium
TTATAAGCGCCCGGTGGCGTCTTGATCGCCACCGCGCTGGTACATGCCCTGGGCATAGTAGTAGCAGCCGTAGAAGAACCAGGGCTCGCTGACTTCCGGCGGAAACTTTAGCAGCCAGTTCGAGGAACCCAGCACTTCGGCGGCCTCGTACTGACCGGCCACCTGCAGCGACAGCAGGCCGGCGGCGGTGGTCGAAAAGGTCTGGCGCCCGCCATACGGCTCATAGCTGAAGGCTGCCTCCGACTGCTTGTAATTGCCGTTGCTGTCGCGCTCGGCGCGGTAGCTGCGCTTGATGTAGGCGACCGCGTTGTCGATCGCCTCCCTCGGCACGGCGATGCCGCAGTTCTTCGCGGCGCGCAGCGCCATCAGCTGCCAGACGGAAACGGAGATGTCGCTGTCGCTGCTGCTCGGTTCATAGCGCCAGCCGCCGCGGTTCGCCTCGCTCTTCGGCGTCTGCTGGGCGCGCAGGATGAGTTCGATCGCCTTCTCGGTCATCGTGCGCAGGCGACGATCCGTTGCCTCATCAGGTGCCATGCCGAGCATCTCGGTGAGCATGAGGCTGATGATGCCGTGACCATACATGCGGCTGCGGTCGGTGCGCCCCAGGTAACCGTTTTCGTCGGGCTCGACGTTGTCGACGATGAACTTCAGCGCCCGCGTCGCCGCCTCGCCCTCGGGCCCGGGATTGCCCGGCAGATGCCCGACCGAAGCCAGCCCCATCAGGGTGAGCGCCGTCATCGCCGCCGAATGGCTGGGGATGTCGCCCGGCCGCGGTTCCTTGTCGGTCTTCTCCGCGGAAAAGTACCCGCCCGGTCGCTGCTGGGTGAGCAGCCAGGCCACCGCCTTGTCGACGCTGGCCTTGACCTCCGGCGAGATGACCTCCGGCGCGGCGCGCAGGGGCGCGGCGCCGACGAGGAGGCCGGAGACCAGAGACAGAAGCGACCGGAGGTGCATTCCGTAAAATCCGCCGGACCGACGCCTTGCGCCAGCGAAAATGCAGCGGTTCAGGCGGCGGGCGGGGCGCGGCGCAGGATCTCCTGCAGGCGCAGGATTTCCTGGTGGAGTTCCATGTCCTCGCGCTGGATCTCGGCCGCGTCGTCGGGCCGGATGGCCGGGTCCTTGAGCTGCGTCCGGTAGCGCTGGCGGCGCATCTTCAGAGCGGAAATCTGCAGGGCCATCAGCGCGTGGCGCGCGTCGTCGACACCGCCGGGCGGGGCCGACTCATGGAGCAGGCGCGTCAGGGCCGACTGCAGCGCGGGGTCGAGGCCGGCAAGGAAGGCATTCAGGGCCGAGGGCTCGACCGGATCAAAGTGGCCGCGCCAGACGCAGGCCAAAAGATCGAGCCCCGGCAGTTCGGCGAGCAGCTGCTCCTGCCCGCTCTGGCGCAGCCAGTCGAGCACGCGGGCGTCGGCCAGGGCCATGCGGGTGAGCAGCAGCCCCGTCTTGTTCTGCTCAGGCAACGCGTCACGCTTGGGCGCGCGGTCCGCCCCCTTGTCACGCCGCGGGGTCGCCCGCCGGCCGGCATCGGCGACCAGCTTGGCCATGACATCCTCCGGGATGTCGAGTCGCCGCGCCACGCGCTGGATGGTGGTCCTCCGGGCCAGGTCCGACTCAAACAAACGGACGTTTTCCGCCATCTCCTCGGCGAAGCG
This sequence comes from Verrucomicrobiota bacterium, assembly GCA_023428335.1. GTDB lineage: Bacteria > Verrucomicrobiota > Verrucomicrobiia > Verrucomicrobiales > Verrucomicrobiaceae > Prosthecobacter. The sequence continues at coordinate 1,653 of JAEYYS010000136.1, forward strand.
GATGCGCTCGCGCACCTCGGCGAGATTGCGGCGCGTTGAAGCGGCATCGAGCTGGTGATCGACAAAATCCTTGGCGCCCTTGAGCAGTTCGCCGAAGGCCTCGGTGCCGCGGGTGCGGATGAAGGAATCCGGATCCTCGCCCGCCGGCAGGGCGGCGACCTTGACGATGAGACCGTGCGGCGCCAGGGCCTGGAAGGCGCGTTCGGCCGCCTTGTAACCGGCGTTGTCGGAGTCGTAGCAGAGCACGATCTCGTCGGCGAGCCGCTTCAGGGCGCGCGCATGCAGCTCGGTGAAGGCCGTGCCCTGGCCGGCGACGACGTTGGGGAAACCCGCCTCGTGGACCATGATCGTGTCGATCTGTCCCTCGCAGACGATGGCCTGGCCGGCCTTGGCGATGGCGCGGCGGGCCTTGTCGAAGCCGAACAGCACCTTGCTCTTGTTGAACAGCGGCGTCTCCGGCGAGTTGAGGTACTTGGCCGCCTTGGCATCGGCATCGAGCAGGCGACCGGAAAAACCAATGACCTCGCCGTTCTCGCTGCGGATGGGAAACATCAGGCGGTGACGGAAGCGCGGGTAGGCCTCGCCCTTGTCCTCGCTCCAGGCCAGCAGACCGGCCTCAAGCAGCAGGTCGCGGCCGAACTTGTGGCGCTGCGCCCACTGGCGCATCAGCGCGCCGGCCACGGGTGCGTAGCCGATCTGCCAGTTCTTCGCCACGTCCGAGGAAATGCCGCGGCCCTTGAGGTAATCGCGCGCCGGCTCAGCCAGCGGGCTGCGCAGCAGCAGCTCATGGTACCAGGCGGCGATCTCCTGGTGGGCGCGCAGCAGCAGGGCACGCTGCTTGGCCGCCTGCTCGGCGTTGGCGTCCCAGACCTCCTCCTCGACGCGGATGTTGGCGGCATCGGCAAGCCGGCGCACCGCCTCGACAAAACTGAGGCCCTCGTGCTCCATGAGGAAGCGGAAGGCATTGCCGCCGGCACCGCAGCCGAAGCAGTGGTAGGTGTTGGTCGAGGGCCGGACGTTGAACGAGGGCGACTTCTCGTTGTGGAAGGGGCAGAGACCGACGAAATTCGTTCCCGCGCGACGCAGCTTCACCGAGCGGCCGATCAGATCCACGAGATCCGTGGCGGCCAGCACCTGCTGCAGCGTTTCCTCGGGAATGCGCGCCATGGCGGGACCCTCAGGGTTCGAGCCACTGCACCGCGTCGATGATCACGTGGCCCTTGGTGCCGGCATTGCCAATCTCCACCCAGCCAGCCTTGCCGGCCTCAAAGCGGAAGACCCCGAGCGGGTGGAAGTTGTTCTTGCCGGCCGGCGCCTTCTTCTGATCGACGACCACCTGCGTCTCACCATCGGCGTGATGGATGGTGACCGGCACGTTGGCGGCGCGATTGTTGAGAGCGCTGTAGGCCATCAACACCTGGTAGCGACCCGCCTTCGGCAGCTCGGGGATGAAGCGCGCGCGCTGATCGCCCTTGTCCTTGTCGCTGTCGTGGCGGTAGCCGCGCTCAACAAAACCCGGGGTGGTGTGACCTTCGGAATCGAAGCCGGTGAGACGGGCCTCGCTGTCGTCGACAACGATGCCGGGCAGCGCGCTTTTCAGCACGCGCGACACTTCCGGGATGGGCGGCGACTCGAAATCGAGCACCTGGTTGTCCGCGAGCAGGCGTGCCTTGAGTTTTTCATAGTTGATGTCCTGAACGGCCACGCCTTCCTCAATGGCCTGCACCGCGGCGCTGGCGGCGCTCTGGCCGAGCACCATGAACACCGGCTCCATGCGGATGCTGCCGAAGGCGATGTGGCTGGAGCTAAGGCAGACCGGCACCAGCAAGTTCGTGCATTCCGAGGCGCGCGGGCGGATGCTGCGGTAGCTGATCGGATAGGGCCGGCTGCGCACCTGCACATCGCCCTCGTTGCGCACAAAACCCTCGGCGGTGACGTAGCGCTGGATGTTGTGCGAGTCCATGTTGTAAGCGCCCATGCCGACGCTGTCCTCGATGACCTCCTGGCGGCGACAGTTCTTCTCGGTCATCACGTAGTCGCTGACCATGCGCCGGGCCTCGCGCACGTAGAGCTGGCGCGGCCAGTGGCCGTTGTCGAGGAACTCATCCTTGGCCAGACCGAACTTCTGGTAGGCGGCGCGGATCTTTTCCGGCACGCGCGGGTGATGGGCGTAGGTCCACATCAGGCCCTTCTGCCAGTCCTCATGCGCCTTCCAGATCTTCTCGCGGGTAGCGTAGTCGGCCTCGGGATAATCCCAGTTCGCGCCGATGAAGTCGGTGCTGACGGCGAAGTTGTTGTTGGTGTCGGTCTTGCGGTTCGGCATCCAGGACGGCGCCCAAGAGATGCGTTCGTCACCGGCCTCGACATTGCGCAGGGCCAGCTCAAACATCCGCTCGTCGTAGTTCGCCGGCTTCTCCCAATCGAGCTTGTTCGCCGGGTCATCGGTCGTGCACATGCGGAAGTTGTAGGCCTGCACCTTGCGGTCGCCGCTGAACTCGACGCCCGGATCCTTTTCGATGCCCGGCAGCAGGCCGCTGGAGGGATCGCCGGGCTTGACGTAGGGATCGACGTTGACCTTGAACTGGTGGTGGTGGCTGTGGCCGACCTGCACGCCGTTGAGGGTCTCGCCATAAACGCTGTTGGCCTCGCGACCGACATGATAGCTGACGCCGGCCTTGGCAAAGAGGTCGCCCTCGTAGGTGGCATCGATGAACATGGCGCCCTCGAAGGTGCGACCGCTCTCCATGACGATGCGGACGATCTTCGCGCCCTGCTTGACCACGCCCTTGGCAAGGTCGAGACGCTCGCCGCGGACGACGGTGACACGGTCCTTCACCTCGGCGAGCATGGCATCGTAGATCGCGCTGGCCACCTTCGGTTCAAAGGTCCACATCGTGTCCTCAGCGCCGGTGTTGCCGTGCGGCTTGCGGGCAAAGTAGGCCTCGCGCGTCTCCTGCTTCCACTGGGTGGCGTCGGTGTAATGGCTGAAGATGCGACGGTAGAACTCGCGCGACAAACCGCCGATGGCGCGCTTGTTGCCGATGTCGGTGGCGCCGAGACCGCCGGTGGTGAGACCGCCGAGGAACTGGGTCGGCTCAATGAGGATCGCCGTGCGGCCCTGGCGGGCGGTCTGGATGGCGGCGGTGATGCCGCCGGAGGTGCCGCCGTAAATGACGACATCGGCGCGGTCGGCCGCGCAGGCCAGCACGGGTAGCAGGAGGGTGGCGAGGAGGGGGCGCAGCATCATGGTGGGAAAAGTCTAGTCGTGGGCTGGCGCTTGACCAGCAGGGATTGCAGCGAGTTCCTGCGGCAGCAGGTTGGGAATGCCGTCGTCGATGTGGAACAGGCGCGTGCCATCGGCACGCATCAGGGCCTCGCTCGGCGCAGCCGGACCCAGGCGGGTCAATTCGTCGGGGGTCGCCCAACGCAGGCTCTGATGGGTGTCAGGGCAGCGCAACAGGGGCAGGACGGAATTCAGCCAGTCGAGGTTCATGGAACAGGAACCGCGCAATGGCGGCGGGCAGGTGCCGCGCACGGACGCACGCGGCGATGAAGACAGCCATGGGCCGTCGGCTCAGGGAGCCTTCGGGGCTGGCGCGGCCGGAGCCGGTGCAGCGGGAGCTGCAGGCGCAGCCGAAGCCGGAGCGGCCGTCTGCGGAGCAGCGGGTGTGGGAACCGGGACTGCAGGAGCGGGGGCTGCCGGAGCCTTCGGCGCTGCCGGCGTTTCCGCCTTGGGTGCCGGAGCGGCAGGAGCCGGGGTCGGCACGGCAGCCTTCGGCGCTGCCGGTGCAGGGGGCGCAGCCTTCGGAGCCGGGGCCTTCGGGGCTGCCGGAGTGGCGGCCTTCGGCGCGGCCGGTGCAGGCACCGGCGTCACAGCTTTCGGAGCGGGCGCCGGAGCCGCCGGTGCGGGCTGACCGGGCACGGTCAGCGGGCTGCCGATCTGGATCTGCGGGGCCCCGGGGACCGGCGCAGCAGGAGCGGCGGGCTTGGGCTTCGGCGGGCCATCGACTTCCTTGACCGGCAGCTTGGCGCTGATCCAGTTCAGGCGGGCCTCACCCTGATCGAGCAGTTCGCTGCTGGCCTTGGCGTGACGGGAGGGCAGCGACTCATACATCGCCTTGGCCTCGTCTTCCTTGCCCTCAGCCCAGAGCAGGTCGCCAAGGCGGAGCTGGGCGAGCGCGGCCTCATCGGTGCCGGCGTGGTCGGCGATGACCTTCTCAAAAGCGGTCTTGGCTTCGGCACGCTTGCCGAGGCTGTCGAGCTTCGAACCCAAACCCAGTCGGGCTTGAGCGGCGAAGGCATGATCGGCGTGGTCGCGCAGGAACTGCTGCAGGGCTTCCACCGACGAATCCTTCTTGTTCTCCTCCCAAAGCAGGTCGGCCTTGGCGAGCAGGGCGTTGCCAGCGGCGGCGGTGCCGCCGTGACGGCTGACGACAAGGTCGTAGTCCTCGACCGTCTTCGCCGAGGCGAAGGCGGCGGCGGCTTCGGCGTTGCGCGAGCTGGTCAGGTGGTTGGAAACACCATAGGCCACCACAAGGGCGGCAGC
>JAEYYS010000151.1 GCA_023428335.1 Verrucomicrobiota bacterium
CGGCCACCTCGCCCTGCAGTTCCTCGCCAAATGGGGCTGCGACGTGCATGCCTTCACCTCCAGCGAATCGAAGCGCGACGAGGCCCTGAGCCTGGGCGCCCGCCACGTGATCGCCACCCACGACGGCAACGCCCTCGCCCGCCTCAAGGGCTCGCTCGACTTCCTGATCTCCACCGTCAACGTGCCGCTCGACTGGCCCGCCCTGCTCGACACGCTGGCACCCCACGGCCGGCTGCACGTCGTCGGCGCCGTGCTCGCACCCATCCCGGTGCCGGCCTTCGCCCTCATCAGCGGCCAGCGCAGCCTCTCCGGCTCACCGGTCGCCAGCCCGGCCGTGACCGCCACCATGCTCGATTTCTGCGCCCGCCACGCCATCGCGCCGGTCACCGAAACATTTCCGCTCTCGCGCGTCAATGACGCCCTCGACCACCTGCGCCGCGGCCGTGCCCGCTATCGGGTGGTGCTGGAAAACGACCTCGGGTGAAACGTCAAGGTCTGGCAAGGCCTCTGAGGAAGCCCCCTCGGGCCCTCAAGCCACCTCGACCTGCACCCGCCGGCGCAACTGGCCGCAAGCGGCATCGATGTCCTGACCGCGGGCACGACGCAGGTGCGCCACCGCACCGGCGGCCCGCAGTTCGGCGAGAAAGGCCTCGGTTCGCTCTGGGGAACTCGGCACATAGCTGCGGCCGCGCAGGCTGAGCCCGGTTGGGTTGTAGCGCAGCAGATTGACGTGCATGCGCCGGCCGTTGAGCAGACGGGCCAGGGCGCGCGCCTGTTCAGGAGCGTCGTTGACCCCTTCCAGCAGGCAGTACTGAATCGTCGTCACCCGCCCGCTCGCCGCCTGATAACGGTCGGCCGCCGCCAGCACCTCATCGACCGGATAACGCCGCCCCATGGGCAGCAAATCGGCGCGGGTGGCATCGTCGGGCGCGTGCAGCGACAGCGCCAGATGCACCCCCAGCCCGGCCTCGCGCAGGGCGTCGATGCCGGGCACGACCCCGACCGTCGACACCGTGATCTGGCGCCAGCCAAAACCGCCCAGCCGCGGATCCGCGATGCGGCGCACGGCGGCCAGCACGTTGTCGAGATTGAGCATGGGCTCACCCATGCCCATGAACACCAGGGTGCGCAGCGTGCGACCGGCGGCGGCCGCCTCGCGACGCAGGTGCAGGAACTGCTCGACGATTTCCCCGGAGCTCAGGTGACGCTCAAAACCGGTCTGGGTGGTGGCGCAGAAATCGCAGCCCATGGCGCAGCCGACCTGGCTCGACACGCAGCCGGCGGCACGATCCGGGTGGTAGTCGGGCATCAGTACCGATTCCACCGTGCGACCGTCCCGCAGGCGCAGCAGCAGCTTGGCGGTGTCATCAGTCGCCACCTGCCGGCGCACCAGCTCGGTGGCCACGGTGGGAAAATCGGCCTGCAGCCGCGCCAGCAGCCCCTCGGGCAGGCGCCAGCCCGCCGATTCGCCGCCAAGCCCGAGCAGGGCGCGCAGCAGCCGCGGCGCATGGGAGGGTTTCAGCCCCTGCCCCACCAGCCAGGCCGACACCTCCTCCAAAGAGAGGTCGGTGGGCGGTCGGTCGGCTGACATCCCACTCCCTAGCCGGACGCCCCGCCCCCGGCAAGCCTCGACTGCTCCGCCCCGCACAGGCCAGGCATTTTCGAGGAGAAAGAGGCCAAACCCCTGGCGTGGGTGAGGCAGACCCGGCCAAACACCGAGCCAAACTCACCTCCGCCTGAACCTTGGCCGGTGAACCTCACAGGCCCGAGCACCTCAAGGTCTACAGGGCGCCCCTTAGCAGTGTCGAAGATCGCACATAAATCATTACTTTATCGTTACTTATTTTGAACTCAGGCGCGGCAGCCATCCATGCGCGATCAGGCATTATGTAACGGTGATTGCGTATCGCCCCTTCGTAGATTATTCAAAACACGAGATCAAATGCGTCAGCCTTTTGGCACTTGATGATCGTATTATCCTTTTTAAACCACTCTCGATAAGGCATTTGCGATCATAAATGCCACTCCATTTAGTAACGCTAATGTAGCGATTGCATTGATTCGATGCGAATGCCTTAACGGATCTCGCAGCCCAAGGTTGCCAGCATCGTTTCCTGACTCTGGGGATCGGGCAATGCCGGGGGATTGATTCATGCAGGCGCAACGTTTAACGCACCTGTTTTATCGTTCGTGCGTGACGACCGCCTCACGAGGCAGTCACGGGTCGACCGCTGCCGAAGCGTTGGGCGGAAGCGCGGGTGATTCAGCCGCCAAGCCGGCCAGGGCGCCGCGCAGCAGGGTGCGCATCGCCCAAGTCTTCACCTCGCGCGCAGTGGCCTCGTCGACTCTCAGGACATCGCGAAAGACGATCATCGCCTCGGTGCCAAAGATGAGGGCGAGCGCGCAAGTCAGGCGACGGAAGTCCGTCTCACCGAGTTGCTCGCGCAGCGGGGCGAGGGCGGCTTCGATGAGTGGCAGGCGACGGTTTTGCCGCGGCGGGATCGCCTCATCGGCGGGGTCGCGCTGCACGGCGTGGGCCAGCATGACCCGCAGGGCGGCCTCATTGTCCCAGGTGCTGCGGTGCAGGGCAGCCTCGGCCGCGAGGAGCCGCGTCTCCGGATCTTCAGTGTCCTGGACGGCCGCTTCGGCGAGCGCGCCAGCCACCGCCGCGTCGACGATCGACTCCTGCAGCAGGGCGTTGAGGCTGCGAAAGTAGCGATAGGCGGTCGGCCGCGACACCAGGGCCTCGCGCGCCACCTCGTTCATGGTAGGCATCCGCCCGCGGTCGAGCAGCCGACCCGCGGCTTCGAGCAGGGCCTTGCGGGTGCGCAACTGGGTGTTGCTGCGGGTCGCCTTCATGCGCGCAGTTGCTGCAGGATCGCCAGACCGTCGAGCCAGACCTGTTCCTTCTGGATTTTGCCATCGTCGGCGAATTCAACAACGTGCAGCAGCCGGAAGCTGAGCGGTCGGTTGCGCCCCTCGAAACCAAAGGGCCGACCCACCGCCCGCCCCTGCCAGAGCGACTCATCCACCAGGAACTGCTCGCCGTAAAGCCGACGCAAGGGCGTCACCTCGCCGTCGGCCAGGTCGGCAAAGAGCCCCTCATAAAAGGCCCGGATGGCCGCCGGCTCCCGGGTGGGCCCGGTCGGATGACCAACGATGTCATGCGTGGCACCCGGCGCAAGCGTCGCCAGAACGCCGTCGACATCGTCGCACGCCTCGAAGGCGAAGTGCTCGTCGATGCACCGATCCATCTGCTGAGGAGTGAGTTTCATGGTGCCTGACGCTAAATGAGACATGTGTCTCATGTCAAGACATTTGTATTGAGCGCCTCTTTGCCCCTCTCCATGGTACTCCAGCGCTTCAGCACGCCTACGGCTGGCCTCCTCCCCATGAGCTGAAGCTCGCCAGTACGTTGCCCGCCGCGATCCCTCCAAGGTACTTCAGCGCTTCAGCGCGCCTGCAGCCTGCCGTCGCTCAGGGTGGCGGCCCTGGAGGCGACTCGGCGGGCGGCGGCATGAAGTCCCCGTAATGATGGTTGGTGCACTCCGGGCAGACGCCGTGGGTGAAACGCGCCTCCGTACGCCTTGCCACGTAGGCCTCCATTTGGTGCCAGCGACCGTCCTCATCACGGATGTTTTTGCAGAAGGAGCAGGTCGGCAGGATGCCCTCGAGCGTGCGCACCCGGGCGCGCAGGATCTGGGTCTGCTGCGACAGCTTGGCGACCAGCCAGGTGAACAGGAAAAGAAGACCGAGGCGGGTCAGGCCGTTGAGAATCGCATAATACGCCGGATAGGGAATGCCCCAGGCCATCTGAGCGGAGACGCGGATCATGCAGAGCGCGGCGCCAAGGACCAGGGCCGTGCGCAACCCGCAATTCCAGGCCATCAGCAGGACGGGGACCAGGAACAGGACGGGGAACATCAGCGTCTGGGTCGCCAGAAAATCAAAACCCGACACCACCACCCCCAAGCCCAGCAGAATCCAGCGGTTGTTCCACGGGAACCGCTCGAAAAAGTATTCGCTGGAGGCTGACTGCGCAGGCTTGCTCATCGTCGGCGCCATCTAAGCGCTGAGTTCCCTTCGCACAAGCTTGGATGGACCTCAGAAACGCGTACGACCTCCCGGTCTTGCGGCAAACCCGCCATCCCCTGATTCAGGCAGGCTTCGCTTGGGAAAGCTCGGCCGCCTCCAAAGCACATCGTCCCAGATTTACGCATTACCGCGCAAAACCGCTCGCGGCCGGAAGGGCAGGGTCGCCACGGAAATCAGCAAGCCGCACAGAACCCCTGTCGGGAACAAAAACACCGCAGGCCTTCAAGTCCTCACCTGAAATCTCTCGACAATCCGGGGCGTTTCCCTTCCCTTTGCCACACATGAAAATTTCCCGCCTCCTCCTCCTGCTCGCCCTGGCCGCCCTCACGCCCGTCCACGCGGAAAACTGGCCCAACTGGCGTGGACCGGCCCAGAATGGCACCAGCCCGGAAACCGGCCTGCCGGTGAAGTTCAGTCGCTCCGAGGGCGTGGCCTGGGCGGCCGACCTGCCGGGCGTGTCGGCCTCGGTGCCGGTGGTCTGGGGCGACAAGGTCTTCCTCACCGCGCCGATCGCTGAGGAACAGAAGCTGGTCGGTCTCTGCTACGACGCCAAGACCGGCAAGGAACTCTGGCGCCGCACCGTCTCCGAGGGCGGGCCGCAGTGGGACAACAAAAGCAACCTCGCCTCCCCCTCCCCGACCACCGACGGCGAGCGCGTGGTCTTCCTCTTCGCCGATGCCGTGGTCGCCGCCTACGGATTCGATGGCAGCCTGCAGTGGCAGCGCGACCTGAAAAAGACGCACGGCGCCTTTGCCACCCAGTGGACCTACGGCAGCAGCCCGCTGCTCGACGGCGGCAAGCTGTACATCCAGGTGCTGCAGCGCGATGAGGTCTTCGACTTCCAGGGCGTGCAAAAGGGCACTCCGGGCAAGGACATGGCTTCCTACGTGCTCGCCCTCGATCCCGCCACCGGCAAGGACCTGTGGAAGGTCGTGCGTCCCGCCGATGCGGTCGCCGAAAGCCTGGAGGGTTTCTCCTCGCC
>JAEYYS010000201.1 GCA_023428335.1 Verrucomicrobiota bacterium
GGCGTGCTCGGCCTCAGCCTGGCCGTGCCGATGGCCGATGGCACCACCTACCAGCCGCGCACCCTGCCGGGCATCCTCTGGCAGCTCGTGCAAAAGCTGGGCGAGGCGGATTTAACAGGGCTTGGCCTGGCGGCGGCGACCGCGCTGTTCTTCTTCGGCGTGCGCCGACTGCGCCCGGCCTGGCCGGCGCTGGCGCTGGCGCTGATCGCCGGCACCCTGCTCGGCCTCGGCCTGCGCTCGCTGCAGATCGAGGTCGCCACCTTCCGCGACGCCAGCTTTACCTGGCTCGACCTGCTGCCTCCCTTCCCCGACTTCGCCTCGCCGCGCTTCCTCGGCGATTTCAGCCGGCTCTTTGGTCTGGCGGTGGCGCTCGCCTTCCTCGCCACCCTGGAGAGTTCGTCGATGGCCAAGACCCTGGCCAGCCTCAAGGGCCAGCGCGTCGACGGCAACCAGGACATGTTCAGCCTGGGCATGGCCAATCTCGGCTGCGCCTATCTCAGCGGCATGCCCGCCTCCGGTTCGCTGGTGCGCAGCACGCTCAATTTCCAGAGCGGCGCGCGCACACCTCTGGCGGCCCTCATCAACGGCCTGCTCTGCCTTGGCGGCGCCCTCTGCCTCGGACCGGTCGTCGCCCACGTGCCGCGCGCCTGCCTCGGCGTGCTCATCATCTGCGTCGCCATCTCCCTCATCCACAGCCGCAACATCCGCATCTGCCTGCAGGCCACCGGCTCCGATGCACTCACCTTCCTGGTCACCTTCGGCGCCACCCTGATGGTGCCCCTGCACGTGGCCATCTTCACCGGGGTCGGCATCTCGCTGGTGCTCTACCTGCGCAAGGCCAGCCGGCCCTCGCTGGTCGAATACGAATTCAATCAGGAGGGCAATCTCGCCGAGGCCGCCGACCCGGCGCGACGCCAGAACCCGGCGGTGTCGATCGTCCATGTCGAGGGCGAACTCTTCTTCGGCGCCGCCGAACTCTTCCGCACCCAGGTGCAGCAGGCCTGCGCCGATCCGAACCTGCGCGTCATCATCCTGCGCCTGAAAAACGCCCGCCACCTCGACGCCACCTCGGTCATGGCACTCGACGAACTCGTGCGCGTGCTGCGCTCGAAGGGTCGTCATGTGCTCATCAGCGGCGTGATGAAGGACATCTACCGCGTGCTGCGCAATGCCGGCATGGTCGAGGTGATCGGCAAGGACAACCTCTTCCCCGCCAGCCCGAGCAATCCGAACGTCGCCACCCGCAACGCCCTGCGCCGCGCCCAGCAACTGCTCGGCACGACCGAAGCGGAGGTGCGCATTTACGTCGATGCCGGCAGACGCAAGGAAGAGTGAGCGCAAAAGCCCTTGCCGGCGCCGCGCTCCGGCCTTCCATGGCGGCCATGACCGAGCAGGAACGACGCATTCTCGCCGCCCAGGGCTACGTCGAACTGGGCCTCCATGCCGAGGCCCGGGAGGAAATGCGCCAACTGCCCAAGGATGCCTTCGAGCGCGGCGACGTCGTGGAACTGACCCTGCTTTGCCTGATGGGCGAACAACGCTGGGGCGAAGGGCTTGTCGTGGCGCACAAACTCTGCGCGCTCGAACCCCAGCAGCCGGGCGGTTTCATCCACGCCGCCTTCTGCCTGCACGAACTCGGCCGCACCCGCGAGGCGCTCGACCTGCTCGCGCACGGTCCGGCCAGCCTGCGCACCAAACCCGTCTACTACTACAACCTCGGCTGCTACCTGGCCCGCCTCGGCGAGGAGGAAAAGGCGCTGCACCTGCTGCGCCAGTCGTTTGAAATGGACGGCAGCCTGCGCCGCCATGCCCGCCATGACCCCGACCTCGACCCGCTGCGCGACAAACTGGAAAGCGCCTGAAGCCGCATGATGACCGACGCATTCACGCCCGACCTCGACGCCGTCCGCCGGGCCTTCGACGCCAACTTCACCGCCTCCGACGAACTCGGCGCCGCCGTCTCAGTCTGGCGCGACGGTGTCGAAATTCTGGCGCTCACCGGCGGCCACCGCGACCGCGCCGGCAGCCGACCCTGGAAGGAAACCACCCTTGCCCCGGTCTTCTCCGCCACCAAGGCGCCGGCCGCACTCTGCACCCTCCTGGCCCTCGACACCGCCCGTCTGCCACTCGAAGCGCCGGTGGCCGAAACCTGGCCGGAATTCGCCGCCGCCGGCAAGGCCTCGGTGACCTTTGCCCATCTACTCTCCCACACGGCCGGCCTCGGCGCACTCGACTCCCCACCGCCCATCGACGACTACGCCGCCGTCATCCACGCGCTCGAACAGCAGGCACCGCTCTGGCCGCCCGGCAGCGCCCAGGGGTATCACGCGCGCACCTTCGGTTTCCTGCTCGATGAAATCGTCCGCCGCCTCACCGGCGCCGCTTCGCTCGGCGAGTTCTTCCACGTGACCCTGGCGCGACCACTCGGGCTCGATTTCTGGATCGGTCTGCCCGACTCGGAAACCGCGCGCCTGGCCGAAGTCATGCCCGGCAGGCTGCGCGCCGATGCCGCCACCCAGTCCTTCGTCAAGGCCTGGAGCGATCCCGCCAGCCTGACCCGCCGCACCTTCACCAGCCCTCGCGGCTACAACTCGCCGGCCGAGTACAACCTGCCCGCCTTCCGCGCCGCCGGCTTCGCCGGCCTGGGCGGCGTCGCCAGCGCGCGCGGCCTCGCCGGCTTCCACGCCCTGCTCGCCGCGGGCGGCAGCCACCGCGGCACGCGCCTCATCCCTGAACGCGTGCTGCGCCAGCTTGAAACCCCGCTGTCACAGGCCGACGACCTCGTCCTGCTCGCGCCGATCGCCTTCGCCGCCGGCGTCATGAAGGATCCGCTCGATCCGCAGGGCCAAAAACTGCGCCGTCACTTCGGCCCCTCCCTGCGCGCCTTCGGCCACCCCGGCGCCGGCGGTTGCCTCGGCTTCGCCGACCCGGAGCACGGCCTCGCCTTTGCCTACGTGATGAACCGACTCGAACCCGGCGCGCTGCCGGGCTCGAAACCGCTGGCCCTGGTCGAGGCGCTCTACGCCAGCCTCAGCGCTTGAGCTGCAGGTCGAGCACGTTGTCGCCCTCGCGCAGCTCCACGACCCACGCCCCGGCACCGGGCGACGCCTCGCTGACCGTGGCGGTGCCGTCGGCCGTCTGCAGCCCCGGCACATCGGCGGCGCTGTGACTGACCGTCAGGCGCAGCCTGCCAGCCACCGGGCCGTTGGCGGCATCGAGCTTGAACTTGCCGCGCATGACCCGCGCGCAGGCCACCGCCAGCGACGGATCCTCGGGCGTGAAGACGATGCTGCCCCAGCTCACCGGCGTGCCGTTGACCGTCAGGGTGCCACTCACCGCCGCGCGCGGTGCCGGCCGGAAGAAGCCCTGATTGCGCAGCCAGTCGCGCAGGTGCCCACTCCAGGAACCGAGCACGGGATCGCCAAGAAACAGACCCACCCCGTGCGGCCCGGGCCGGTAGCAGTGCAACTCGGCCGGCACCCCATGCTTGCGGCAGGCCAGATAAAAATTCACGGCATTCTCCGCCGGCACCACCGTGTCCTCATCGGTCTGAAACAAAAACACCGGCGGCGTCTTCGGCGTCACCCGCAGATGCGTGCTCACCTGGCGCGCCATCTCATCGGTGTTGTTGTCCGGGCCAAGCAGGTTTCTGCGCGAACCGGAGTGGGCAAACTCATCGATCATCGAGATCACCGCGTAGGTCGGTGCGGCGACATCCGGTCGGGCGCTGAAGCCGTCGACCTCGTCATTCGTCATGCCCGCGGGTTTTTCATCGAACAGGGTTGCCGCCATCGACGACAGATGCCCGCCGGCGGAGAAGCCGATGATGCCGACGCGCGCCGGATCGATCGCGTAGGTCTTGGCGTTGGCACGCACGTGCCGGATCGCGCGCTGGACGTCGATCAACTGCACCGGGTAGTGGTAGCCCTGGCTGCCGAGACGGTAATGCAGCACCACAGCCGTGACACCGAGGCCGTTGAACCAGCGTGCCACCTGAGTGCCCTCATGATCCGAGGCCAGTCCCCCGTAGCCACCCCCCGGGCAGACGACAAAGGCGGCGCCATTGGCCTTGTCAGCCGGCGCGCGCCAGACTTCGACAAACGGCTGATCCTTGTCCTCCTGCCCCTTGGCCAGCGGCGCGCCCTGGGGCCAGAGCCGGACTTTTTCAGGTTCGGCGGCGGCAGCCAGCAGAGCGGACAGGGAGAGCAGAAGCAGAGCGCGTTTCATGAGACAGACGGGTACGCCACCCGCGCGCCGTTTTCCACAACCCGCTCGCTGACACTCTCCCCCAAGCCCCGCGCAAGCCTGCCCCCCAGCCGGCGTTACCTTGACCGATGCCCGCCAAGTTCCTCCGACTTCTCCTGCTCACCGCCCTGCCACTGCCTGCCGCCGAGCCCGCACCTCCAACCGCGGGCCATGTCACCCACGGACCCATGCTCGGCCTGGTCACGCACGACAGCGTGCGCGTCTGGACACGCACCCACCGCGCCGGGAAATTCCAAGTCCGCTACGGCACGCAGGCCGACCGGCTCGACCACGCCTCGCTCGAGGTCGAAACACGCGCCGAACGCGATTTCACCGGCAGCCTAACCCTCACCGGTCTGCGCCCGCAGACGCTCTACCATTATCAGGTCTATCTCGGCGACCTGCCCAGCGGTCCGCCCGGCAGCTTCCTGACGCTGCCCGACGCCGAAGCGCATCGCGAGGCAGAACACAACCCGCGCGGCCTGTTCAACTTCCGCTTCCAGTTCGGTTCCTGCGCCAACCAAAACCCCAAGAGCGGCATCGGCCCAAGCCTGCCGGCCTACACGACGATGCGCCGCGAATTGCACGGCAAGGTCCACTTCTCGATCATGAACGGCGACTTCATCTATGAGGAGCATCGCACCATGCCACCGGAGGACTGGCTGCGCGAGACCGGCCTGACGCCCGTCACCGCGCCGGAACTTGTCCGCCTCGCCCCCAGCCTGCCCGGTCTCTGGCAGAACTACAAAACCTACCTCAGTCGCGGCGTGCCCCTGGCCGACTGGCAGCGCCACATGCCGACCGTCTTCACCTTCGACGAC
>JAEYYS010000226.1 GCA_023428335.1 Verrucomicrobiota bacterium
GGCGTACCCGCCGTCGCATTGCCATGATTTCGACCCACGGCTACGTCGCCGCCGCGCCGCCCCTTGGCGCGCCAGACACCGGCGGGCAGGTGGTGTTCGTGCTCGAACTGTCGAAGAAGCTGGCGCGGCTGGGTTACAAGGTCGACATCTGGACGCGCCGCTTTGCCGGCCAGCCGGAGAGCGAGGCGGTCGATGACCAGGTCACCATTTTGCGCGCGCCCTGCGGCGGTCCGGACTTCATCCCGAAGGAGCATCTTCACGAGGCCATCCCCGAGTGGGTGGAGAATGCCCACCGCATGATCCGTCGTGCGGGCCATGCCTACCACTTCATCAACAGTCACTACTGGGACGCCGGCCTCGCCGGACAGGCGCTGGCACAGGCGCTCAACGTGCCGCACCTGCACACGCCGCACTCGCTCGGTTCCTGGAAAAAGCGCCAGATGGAGGATGCCGCGCCGGATGAGAAGCAACAGCTCGAGTGCCAGTTCAATTTCAGTGAGCGCGTGCGCCAGGAACAGCGGCTGTTTCGCGAGTGCGACCTGGTCATTGCCACCTCGCCCCTGCAGGCGGATTTGATTGTCGACGACTACGGCCTGCCGCGCTCGAAGGTGCGCATGATTCCCCCGGGTTATGATGACAACCGCTTTTACCCGGTGAGTGAGTCCACCCGCCAGACGCTGCGCGAGGAGCAGGGCTGCACCGGACCGGTCGTTGCTTCCATCGGCCGCTTGGCGCGTAACAAGGGGTTTGATTTGCTTGTGCGTGCCTTTGCCCTGGTGGCGCAGCGCCTGCCCGAGGCCAGTCTGCGCCTGGCGGTTGGCATGCAGTCCTCCGATCCCGGCGACACCCGCCTGCTGGAGGAATTGCACGAGTTGGCCGCGGAGTTGGGCATCGCGGAGCGCGTCCGCATCACCGGTTCGCTGGCGGATGAACAGATGGCGGATTATTACCGGGCGGCGGACGTGTTTGCCCTGTCCAGCCGCTATGAGCCGTTTGGCATGACGGCGGTTGAGGCGATGGCCTGCGGCACACCGACCGTCGTCACCACCCGCGGCGGCCTGTATCGCGCGCTCGACTTCGGGGTGCACGCCCTGTACGCCGATACCGAGGATGTCGAGGAATTCGCCATGAGCCTGCTTCAGGCGCTCAAGTATGCGCGCCTGCGCGCCCGGCTCAGCCAGCAGGGCAGCCTGCGCGTGCGCGCCCTGTTTGCCTGGAGTGGCATCGCCCAGCAACTGCTGCGCGCCGTCGAGGACCGTCTTGGCCAGATCGAGATCAGCGATGCCGAAACCGTCGCGGATCGTGATGCCTGGCGGCAGTATGTTGAGATTTAACCCCCGTCCCGCATGAGCTCCGGCCCCATTGCCGACTGTCAACTTCTCTGCTGTGACCTCGACGGCACCCTGCTGGGCAAGCCAGACGCGACGCTGCTGTTCAAGGAAGCCTGGCTGCAGCTCGACCCCGGGCGCCGGCCGCGGTTGGTGTACAACACCGGCCGGCTGCTGCAGGACGCCCGCCGCACCGTGCAGCGTTCCGACCTGCCGCCGGCCGATTACCTGATCTGCGGTGTCGGCACGCTGATCTACGATGAAGGTGCGCAGGCGACCATGCGCGAGTTCTCCGACATCATGAGCGAGAGCTGGGACCGCGATCGCGCCGAGGAGGTGGTGCGCTCGCTCACCCAGGCGGTGAAGCAGCCGGCGCGCTTTCAAAATGCCTTCAAATCAAGCTGGTACCTGCATCAGGCTCCGGATGAGCTCATCGCCGCCCTGCGCCAGGGACTGCGTGAGACGGGCATTGAGGCGGTCGTGGTTTATTCCAGCCATCGCGACCTCGACATTCTGCCGAAGTACGCCAACAAGGGCAACGCCCTCGAATGGCTGATCGGCCACCTCGAACTGCGTCCCGAGCAGGTCGTTGTCGCCGGCGATTCCGGCAACGACTCCGCCATGTTTCTCATCCCTGGCGTGCACGGCATTGTCGTGGAAAACGCCCAGCCCGAGCTGGTCGAAGCCACCCTCGGCCTGCCCTGTCATCGCGCCCAGTGCATCTGCGCGGATGGGGTCATTGAGGGACTGGTGCGTTTCGGCGTGCTGCCCTCGCCACCGCTCGCCGGCTCGTGTGCCCTGCCGCGGCAGAAACATTTTGAGCCGGAGATCCGGCGCATCCTGCATGAGGCGGCGCCGACAGAACTCACCGCTGAGGAACGCGACTACCTGCTGCTGGCCCGGGCCAAGGCGGTCGAGGCCCTGCGCAAAAATCTCACTCCGCTCGGCTTTTCCGCCTGTTCGCTGGTCGACAACGAAACCAAGGGCACCGACGCCAACTACCGCAGCGTCTGGGCACGCGACGGTGCCATCACCCTTATCGCCTCGCTGTCGCTCCAGGATGACGACATCCGCGCCTGCCAGCGGGCGACCCTGCAGACGCTGCTCGACCATGCCTCGCCGCACGGCCAGATTCCCGCCAACGTCCGCCTCGACGACAGCCAGCCCGATTACTCCGGGGTCGGCGGCATCAGCTCGATCGATGGCGGCCTCTGGGTCATCATCGCCGCCTACGAATACCAGCGCGCCACCCGCGACACCGCCTTCGTGCGCGAGCGCCTGCCGGCCCTGCAGAAGGCGATGGACTGGCTGACCGCCCACGACTCGAATTACGACGCGCTGCTGGAGATTCCCGAGGCTGGCGACTGGACCGACCTGTTCGGCCGTTCCTACAATGTGCTGGTCGACCAGGTCATCTGGTACCGCGCCAACATCGCCTTCGGGCGCCTGCTGGAAACGCTCGGCCAGCGCGAGCGCGCCGGCGAGTACCTGCGCTGGTCGCAGACAATCAAGCTGGCCATCCTGCAGCGTTTCTGGCCGACCACCTCCGGTGCGAACCGCAGCTTTGCCGACATGCAGTTCAGCCTCGGCGACACCTCCTACCTGCTCGCCCAGGTCACGCCCTTCGACTTCAACTGGCGCTGCGACGTGTATGGCAACCTGCTGGCCTTCCTGTTCAACGTGCTCGACATGCACCGCGCCCGCACGGCCTTCCGCTTCATGTGGGGCGTCGGTGTCAACGAACCCTTCCCGGTCGCCAATCTGTACCCGGTGGTCATGCCCGGCGATCCCGACTGGAAACCCTACTACGCCGTCAATCTGCTCAACCTGCCGCAGCACTACCACAACGGCGGCCTCTGGCCCTTCATCGGCGGCAAGTGGGTGCAATTCATCAGCCGCCTCGGCCTGCGCCAGCTCGCCCTGCAGGAACTGCTCAAGCTCGCCCGCCTCAACCAGCGCGGCGTTCAGCACGAGTGGGAGTTCAACGAGTGGGCGCACGCCCGCACCGGCAACCCGATGGGCAAGGCCTACCAGGCCTGGTCGGCTGCCGAGTTCATCCTCGCCTGTCACGAGGTCGGACTCGACGACGGTTCGGAGTGAGACATCCCCGGTGGCTCCGCAAACCCCGCGAGATTGGGGACAGGCTCACGCCGGCTGCCGTCACTTCAATCCCGCTTCGGCCAGGCGCTCCTCGAGGTCGCTGGCGAGCAGGGCCTGGGTCATTGTTTCGATCCGGCCCTCCATGACCCGGTCGAGGTCGTACAGGGTCAGGTCGATGCGGTGGTCGGTGACGCGGTTCTGCGGGTAGTTGTAGGTGCGGATCTTCTCCTCGCGACCGCCCGAGCCGATCAGGCTGCGGCGGTGCGCGGAGTACTTTTCCGCCTCCTCCTGCTGGCGACGCTCCAGCAGGCGCGAACGCAGGATGGTGAGCGCCTTCTCCTTGTTCTTGATCTGGCTGCGGCCGTCCTGGCAGCGCACGATCAGGCCGGTCGGCAGGTGCATGACCTGCACGGCCGAGTCGGTGGTGTTGACCCCCTGGCCGCCGGCGCCGGACGAGCGGCTGACCTCGATGCGCACCTCCTCGGGGCGCAGTTCCAAATCCACCTCGTCGGCCTCGGGCAGCACGGCGACGGTGGCGGCCGAAGTGTGGATGCGGCCCTGCGCCTCGGTGGCCGGCACACGCTGCACGCGGTGCACGCCGCTCTCGTACTTGAGCACGCGGAAGACATCCTCGCCGCTGATCTTGAGCACGATTTCCTTGTAGCCGCCGACGTCGGATGGGCTTGCCTCCAGCGTTTCGACCCGCCAGCCGCGCGCTTCGGCGAAGCGGGTGTACAGCCGCGCCAGGTCGGCGGCAAACAGCGAGGCTTCGTCGCCGCCGGTGCCGGCACGGATTTCCATGAGGGCGTCGCGGCCTTCGAGCGGGTCGGGCGGCAGGATGGCGAATTGCACGGCCTTTTCGAGGTCGGCGACCCGTGTTTCCAGCGCGGGCAGCTCCGCACGCGCCAGTTCCGCCATTTCGGCGTCCTCGCCGTGTGCCAGCGCGCGGCTGTCCTCGAGTTCGGTGAGCTGGCGCTGGTAGGCGTCCCAGTTCTGCAGCAGGCTGTCGAGCTGGCGGTGTTCGCGCGTGAGTTCGCCGGCCTTCTTTGGATCGTCGAAAAAGCCGGGCTGCCCCATCAGCTCCTCAAGCAGGCGGAAGCGGGCACGCTTGGTTTCGAGGATGGCGCGGTAGTCCATGGGGGCTCAGGCAAAGAAAAACGGTGTCCAGCGCTGGGCGCGGACACCGTCTTGAAGGAGGCCGGGAAGGCTAGGAGGCGCTGGTGTCGCTGAGCTTGGGCGACGAGCGGCGCGCGCGGGTGCTGCCGTAGCGCTGGGCGAACTTGTCGACGCGGCCGGCGGTGTCGATGAAGCGCTGTTCACCGGTGAAGAAGGGGTGGCAGGCGGCACAGATGCCGATGCGCAGGTTCTGCACCGTCGAGATGGTCTGGAAGACCGCGCCGCAGGTGCAGGTGATGGTGGTTTCGTAAACCGTGGGGTGTCCTTGTTCTTTCATGGGCTTGGAAGTCACGGGTTGCCGGCGAGGGGCGGAAGCCGCTTTCACCGGGGCGTGGGAGGCGGAGTCTGACACAGCAGCGTCGGCCGTCAACGGATTTCTCCCAGCCCTCCACCGTGTTGTGACGCCATTGCGCCACCCTTCCGTGCTGGCGACCGGTGATGGAACCTGCCACAGTGATGGGATGCCGGTCCATCGCGTTTTCCGCCTGCTGCTCGCCGGTCTGCCGCTGCTGTCGGCGGGCTGCGGCGGGCTCGATCGGCTGCTGGCGGACGGGGAGCGACAACGGCTGGCGGAGGAGGTGTCCGTCATGGAAGCCCGGCTCACCCGTTTGCCGGAACTGAGGGTCGCGGCGCAGCCGCATCAGCGGCTTGGTTTCCACGGTCGCAGTGCTGACCCCGCCTGGATCGAAATGGACCTCCAGCGTGAGGTGGCACTCGATGAAGTCGTGCTGTTTCCCGCGCGCACCGCTGACCCTGGCGATGCCGCCAGTGGCTTCCCCCCGGAACTGCGCGTGCTTGGCGCCGGCGAGGATCAGGTCTTCCAGGCGCTGGCTGAATGGCGGCTGCCGGAGGGCGACGCGGGGTACGATCCGCCCTTTCTGCGCCTGCCACTGGCGGGTGCGCTGATCCGCCGGCTGCGTTTGGAAGTGCGCGGCGGCCAGCCGCGTGGCCGCGGCCGGTTTTTTGCCCTGGGCGAGGTCGTCCTGCTTGCCGGCGGCGCCAACCTTGCGCTTGGCGCGCCGGTGCGTGCCAGCGAGGGCATTCTCAATCCGCCGCGCTGGCAGCCGGATAATCTCACCGATGGCTTTTTCTGGTTCGGCAATCTCCAGGGCGCGCGGCCAGCCTCAGCAAACGGTTTTCACAGCCGGATTGAATCATCACCGGAGGCCGTGCCGAAATGGGTTGAGGTGGATCTTGGGGCTGAAGCCGCGATCGACGAGGTGCGCTTGGTGCCGGCCCGGCCGGTCGATTTTGCCGATGTCGCCGGTTTCGGCTTCCCGCCGCGTTACCGGGTCGAATTGGTGCCGGAAACCGGCTCAGCCTTCACCCTGCAGGCGGCCCTGGACGATTCGCCCAATCCCGGCGATGCCGCTGTCTGCCTGCCGGCACGTGGTCGCCGGGCCCGGCGGGTGCGGGTCACCGCCGAGCAACTTTGGCAGCGCAGTGAGGATTACATTTTTGCCCTCGCTGAACTGCAGGTGTGGGCGGGCGGTCGCAATCTCGCGCTGGGTCGCGAGGTCGCCTGTTCGGATCAGGTGTCCGCCAGTTCCTGGTCGTCGCAGGCCTTGGTGGACGGCCATGACAGCCGGCGCGAGCTGCTGTCCTGGCCCCAATGGCTTGAGCAAGCCAGCCAGCGTTTGCAGGTGGTTCACTCGCTGGCAGCGGCCCGCCAGCGTCTCGCCATGCTGGATCGCGAGCACCAGCGCGCCGTGGTGCGCAGCCTTGGGGGCGGTGCCGGATTGATGCTGGTTGTCACTGCAGCCCTGCTCGGTTGGATGCACCAGCGCCAAAAAGTTGCCCGCCAGCGCCTGCGCGAACGCCTGGCCCGCGACCTGCACGACGAGGTGGGGTCCCAGCTCAGTCATCTATCTTTGCTGGCCGGCCAGGGCGATGCCGCCGTCCTGCCGAAGATTGCCGCCGGCACCCGCGAGTTGCAGCTGGTCATGCGCGACCTGGTCTGGTTGCTGGCGCCCGGCGGTGGCGACGCCCGTGATTTCACCGCTCGTTTGCGCGCCACGGCTCGTCAGTGGCTGGAGCCGGCCATAACCGAGGTGGCGGTGGAGACGGTGGGAGTGCCGCCCGAGGGGCAACTGCCGCTCGATTGGGCGCGTGAGGTGCTGCTGTTTGTCCGCGAAGCCCTGACCAATGCCGCCCGTCACAGCCGGGCGCAACGCGTGTCGGTGCGGCAGGAATGGCGGCCGGATGCCTTCGTATGGACTCTGCAAGACGACGGCGTTGGCTTCGATGAGCAGGCCGCTGACTTTGCCGCCGGTTCCGGTCTCGGCAATCTCCGTCACCGCGCCGGCGTTTTGCAGGGGCGCGTTGTCATCACCGCCCGCCCCGGGGGCGGCACACGCCTGGAACTGATCTGCCCACCGCCTCATGGACCTCTGGCTCATTGAAGACCATCGCGCCCTGCGTGAATCGCTGGTGCTCGCCCTGCGTCAGGCAAGGCCCGACTGGGGGGTGCAGGCCTTTGCTCGCGCCGAGGACGCACTGAGTGCCGCGGCGGGAGGCCAGGTGGCCGACGTCCTGCTGCTCGATCTCGGGCTGCCAGGTCTCAGCGGTCTGGAGGCGCTGCCGCAGCTGAAGGCGGCCCTGCCCGGCGCCGAGGTCGTGGTCTTCACGGTCTTCGACGATGCCGACAAGATTTTTGCCGCGGTCTGCGCCGGCGCCTCGGGTTACCTGCTTAAGTCGGAACCGGTCGAGGCCGTGGTGCGCGCGGTCGAGGAGGTGCGCGAGGGCGGTTCACCCATGCACCCGCAGGTGGCGCGCAAGGTGCTAGACCGCCTCAGCGGCCGGCGCCAGGTGCCGGAATCCGTGCTGTCCGAACGCGAGCGCGAGGTGCTGCAGGCGACGGCCGAAGGCTTGACGAAGAAGGAGATTGCCGCCCGGCTCGAGTTGAGCGTGCACACCGTCGACAACTACCTGCGCCGCATCTACCGCAAGCTGCATGTCAACACCCTGCAGGGGGCGGTGGCGAAGGCGCTCAAGGACGGCCTGCTGTGACGCGATGCCGTGGCAGGAAAACCGTCCGGGGCGGCCGTATTCAAGTCCATGATGTTGCGCACCGGTTTCCTGCTGATGGCCGCCCCCTTCGCGGTCGCTGCGCCCGATTTCGAGCGCGAGGTGGCACCGATTTTTGAGTCGCGCTGCCTGGCCTGCCACGATGCCGCCAACGCCGAGGGCGACGTCCGTCTCGACAGCCGCGCGGCGGTTTTGGAGCACCTGGTTCCCGGTCGGCCTGAGGTCAGCGTCCTGATCGAGCAAATCAGCGGTGCCAAGCCGGCCATGCCGCGCAAGGAAAAGCCTCTCACTGCCGCGCAGGTCGACACCCTGCGCGCCTGGGTGCAGGCCGGTGCGCCCTGGCCGGAGGCGCGCGTGCTCGCCGACAAGCCGGCGCGTGACCTGAACTGGTGGAGCCTGCGGGCGATTGCAAAGCCGAAACCGGCCGATCCGAAGGCGCATCCCATCGATGCGTTCCTTGACGCGAAACTGGCCGAGCGGGGGTTGGTGCCGGTGCCCGCGGCCGATGCGGCGACGCTGGTTCGCCGGTTGAGTTACGATCTCACCGGTCTGCCGCCGGACCCGGCGGATCTGCCGGAGCCTTCGACCCGGCTCACCGACGCGGCTTGGGAGGAGCGCGTCGACCGCCTTCTGGCCAGCCCGGCCTTCGGCGAAAAATGGGGCCAGCACTGGCTCGATCTGGTCCGCTATGCTGAGACCCACGGCTACGACAAGGACAAGCCCAGATTGAATGCCTGGCCGTACCGCGATTACGTCATTCGCAGCCTCAACACCGACAAGCCCTACGATCGCTTCGTCCAGGAACAGATCGCCGGCGACGCCTTGTTCCCCGGTGACCCAGACGGTGTGCTCGGCCTGGGGTTTCTCGCGGCCGGCCCCTGGGATTTGATTGGCCACAGCGAGGTCGGTGAGGGCAAGGTCGACGGCCGCATCGCCAAGCATCTCGATCGCGATGAGATGATCTCCGCGGTCTTCAATGTCTTCACCAGCACGACGGTGCAGTGCGCCCAGTGCCATCATCACAAATTCGATCCGGTGACGATGCCGGATTACTACCGCCTGCATGCTGTCTTCGCCGCGGTGGACCGCGCCGACCGCGTGTATAGCGGACTGCCGCCCGAGCAGGAACAGCGGCGCAATGTCCTGCTCGCGAGGGTCAACGCGCTCAGGGCCGAGCAAGCGAAGCTGGCCGGCGAGGCCAAGCGTGAACTCGCTGCGCGCACCTCCGGCATTGAGCGTCGGCTCAACGAACTCAAAGCCAAACACGGTTCGCCACTGCGCCCTCAATTCGGCTGGCACAGCCAGATTGTGAAGTCGCCGGACACGGTGAAATGGGTGCAGGTCGATCTCGGCAAGGTGCAGGGGGTGGAGCAGGTGCGACTCATCCCGGCCTACGACACCTTCAACGGCATCGGCGCCGGTTTTGGTTTTCCGGTCCGCTACAGGGTCGAGGCGTCCAATGACGCGGAGTTCAAGCAGGGCGTGCGCCTGATCCACGACGCCACTGCGGCCGATCAGCCCAATCCGCGCCATGACGAGATCGTGATCGATGTCGGCGGTGAACCGCTGCGCTACCTGCGAGTCACCGCCACCCGCCTGGCACCACGCAAGGACGACTTCATCTTTGCCCTCGGTGAACTGCAGGCGATTGGCGGTGAAAACCACGACAACCTGGTTCAGGGGGCTGCGGTCAGCGCCCTCGACAGCATTGAAGCGCCGCCGCGCTGGGGGCGCGCCAACCTGACCGATGGCATCTGGCATCGCGAGGTCGAGGATTCCAATGCCCTGGCGGAACTGCGTGATCTGGAGGCGCAGAAATCCGCCATCGAGCGTGAACTGGCCGACCCGGCCCGCGACGCGCGGCTGGCCGCCCTCGCCAAGGAGTTGGCAGCCTTGAATCCCGAACTCGCCGCCTTCCCCAAGGGAGAACTTGTCTATGCCGCCGCCACGGATTTCACCGTGCAGGGTCGCTTCCTGGCCACCGGCGGCAAGCCGCGCGAAATCCGCTTGCTGCAGCGCGGCGACATCCGTTCGCCCGGCGAACGCATGCGGCCAGGTCTGCCGCCGCTCTGGCCGGGCGCGTCGGAGCAGTTCGACCTGCCGCCGACCGCTCCCGAGTCCGCCGCGCGTGCGGCGCTGGCGCAGGCCATTGCCTCGCGCGACAACCCGCTGTTCTGGCGCAGCATCGTCAACCGGGTCTGGCTGTGGACCTTCGGTCAGCCCCTCGTTGGTACGCCGAATGACTTCGGCCGCATGGGTCAGTCGCCCACGCATCCGGAAATGCTTGACTTCCTGGCCGCGCGTCTGCGCGACGATCCGCGGCATTCGCTGAAGAGCCTGGTCCGATTGCTGGTCACCAGTCGCGCCTACCGCCGGGCCTCGGTTCACGATGCGGCCAACGCCCGTCTCGATGCCAACAACGAGCTGCTCTGGCGCGCCAACCGCCGCCGCCTCAGCGCCGAGGAATTCCGCGACAGCCTGCTCAGCACTGCCGGCGTCCTGCGCCTGGAACCGTGCGGCGGACCGAGCTTCCAGGATTTCGTCATCGAGAAACCGCAGCATTCGCCGCACTACCAGTACCACCTGCACGATCCCAACGATGCCGCCGGTCATCGCCGCAGCGTCTACCGTTTCATCGTGCGCAGCCAGCCGCAGCCCTTCCTCACCAGCCTCGACTGCGCCGATCCCTCGCAGAGTGTGCCGCGGCGCGATGAATCGACCACCGCCCTGCAGGCGCTCGCCCAGTGGAACAACCGCCTCGTTGAGGCCATGTCGGTCCAGTTCGGTCAACGACTGGCGCGCGCCCCGGATCCGGTCGCTAGCGCCTGTCAAACCGCGCTTGGGCGATCGCCGACCGCGAACGAACGCGCCGTGCTCACCCACCATCTGCAGGCCCATGGCCCCGCCGCGCTCGCCCGCGTGGTCTTCAACCTCAACGCCTTCGTCTACCTCGACTGACGCCATGCACCGCCGCGACTTCCTTGCCTCCTTCGCCGGGCTCGCGCTCGCCGATCTGCTGCGCCGCGACGGCGCCCTCGCCGCCCCCGGCGTGCTGGGCTCCGGCCTGCATCATCCGCCGCGCGCCAAGCGTGTCATTCAACTCTTCATGGCCGGCGCGGCCAGCCATGTCGATCTCTGGGATCACAAGCCGTTGCTCCAGCAGAAAGACGGCCAGCCCTGGGATCCGGGCGAGCAGGTGGAGCTGTTCCAAAGCACGCCCGGCGCCTGCTTCGCCAGTCCCTGGGCCTTTCGCCCCTATGGCGAGTCGGGCAAGGCTTTGAGCGACATCGTCGCCCCGCTTGGCGCCGTCGTCGATGACCTGGCCTTTGTCCACAACGTCGTCGGCAAGACCGGCGTGCACAGCCAGGGCACCCTGCTGCAGACGACCGGCTTTCAACTGCCCGGCTTTCCGAGTGCAGGTTCCTGGGTCAGTCATGCGCTCGGCAGCGAGAGCGACAACCTGCCCTCGTTCGTCGTCCTGCCCGACCACCGCGGCCTCGCTTCCAACGGCGCCAAGAACTGGGCCAGCGCCTTCCTGCCGGCCCAGCACCAGGGCACGGTCATCCGCCCGGGCAGCGCGCAGCCGATCGCCGACCTGCAGCCGCCGGCCTCGGTGACGGCGGCAGCCGACCGCGCGGGTCTCGATGTGCTTGCCCGGCTCAATACTGCCCATGCCATGGAACGCGCCGGTGACGACCGGCTGCTGGCTCGCGTGCGCAGTTACGAACTGGCCGCCGCCATGCAACTCAGTGCCACGGATGCCCTCGACGTCTCGCGCGAGCCGCGCCACATCCGCGAGCTGTACGGTCTCGCCCCCGAGGGGCCCGGGGTCGACGACACGACGATCAACATCAAGGCCGAGACCGAGTTTTTTGGCCGCAAGTGCCTGGTCGCCCGTCGCCTGCTCGAACGCGGTGTCCGTTTCGTGCAGATATGGAGCGGCAATGACAACGGTTTCCCGCGCCGCAACTGGGACAGCCATGAGGACGTCCGGCGCGATCACGAGCCGCTCGCTCTGGGCATGGCGCGCGGCACCGCGGCCCTGATCCAGGACCTCAAGCAGCGCGGCATGCTGGAGGACACGATCATCCTCTGGACCACCGAGTTCGGTCGCATGCCCTGTTCGCAGGGCAGCCGGGGACGCGATCACAACCCCTTCGTCTTCACCAACTGGCTGTGCGGCGGCGGCGTCAGGGGCGGCACCTACGGCGAAAGCGATGTCTGGGGCTTCCGTCCGGCTGATCCCGCCCGCGCCACCAGCGTCTACGACATCCATGCCACCGTGCTGCACCTGCTCGGCATCGATCACGAGCGCCTGACCGTGCGCCACAACAGCATCGACCGCCGTCTCACCGACGTGCACGGCCATGTTTTGAACGATCTGCTGGCCTGAGGGGCTGACCCTGCGTGGCGGAGCGCGAGTGTGCCAAAGGTCACTCGCTTTGGACAGACGGCGCCGTTGCCGATGCATGCGGGCATCTGAAGGCAGGCTGGAACTGCGCACGCGCCCTGAAAAAACAGGGCTGGAAGCTTCCGCCGGTGCCGTTACCTTGACCTGTGCCCTCCAAGCCCCTGTCCATTCTGCTGGCCGATGACCATGCCGTCGTGCGCAACGGCTTTCGCCACATCCTGGCGGCGGAGTGGGACATGGAGGTGGTGGCCGAAGCCGCCAACGGCCGCGAGGCGGTCGACCTGGCGGAACAGCTCAAGCCGGATGTCGTGGTCATGGATGTGACCATGCCCGAGTTGAACGGCATTGAGGCCTCGCGCCGGATTGCCAAGGCCTGTCCGCGCACCCGCATCCTGGCCCTGTCGATGCACAAGGACGCCGTTTACGTGCGCGAGATCCTGCGCGCGGGCGCCCACGGCTATCTGCTCAAGGACTCCAGCCAGAGCGACTTCCTTTCCGCGGTGCGGGCGGTCGCCGTCGGCAAGGGCTGGCTCAGCCCCGAGGTTTCCGACGCGGTGCTCGAGGACTACCGCAAGCATGTGACCAATCCGGTCGACCTGCTTTCCACACGCGAGCGCGAGGTCCTGCAGCTCATTGCCGAAAGCAAGACCAACAAGGAGATCGCCAACGCCCTGCACCTGAGCGTGTACACCGTCGAGGCGCACCGCTCGCGCATCATGGAAAAGCTCAACCTGCATTCCATTGGCGAGCTGGTGCGCTTTGCCATGCGCAACGGTTTGATCGACTGAGGAGCATGCCATGGCGGACGAATGGTTCATCCTCGGTCGCCGGGTCAATGAGCGCACGGTGCTCACCGGCCTGGTCGCCGGTTTCGGTGCGGTCATGCTGCTGCTCGGCGCCGCCGGCTGGCTGGCCGTGCGCGAGGGGCGCTCCATCCGTCTCAATGCCGAGGAGCTCATGCGCGAGCAGGTGCTGGTCACCCGCCTGCTGCATGAGGCCCAGGTCGAGGAGGACGCCCTGGCGCTGACGCTGCACCGCCTGACCCGCTCGGTCGATCCGGCCGAGCGCGCGGGACAGTTGCGCGAACTCGAGCAGGCGGATCGCGCCATTGCCCGGCTCGCTGATCAGGCACGCACAACCGCACAGGCGGCGCCCTGGCATCGCCTGGCCGGGGCGACCCGCGGCTTTTCCGAGCAGGTCCGCCAGGTCTTTGCCGCCGAGGGCGGCATTTCGCGGGAGCGCATGGAGCGGCTTTTTTCCGCGCACGACGAGGTGGTACGGTTGATCCACGGCCTCATCCTGGAGAGCACCGATCACCTGGAACGGCTCGACCTGCGCCTCGCCGGCCATCTGCGCGCCCTCGCGGGAAAATCCGCCCTGCTGCTCGGCTCGGCCCTCGTTTTGTCCGGCGTTTGTGCGGCCGGCACCATCGCCTACGTGCGCTCCAGCATCCGTCGCATTGAGGGGCAGACCGATGAACTCAACCGCGTCTCCTGGCACATGCTGCAGAGTCAGGAGGAGGCGGCGCGACGCTTCAGCCATGAGTTGCATGACGAGCTCGGTCAGTCGCTGGCCGCAGTGCGCGCCAACCTGGTTGCACGCACCTGCACCGACGAAGCCCACCGGCGTGCTGACTGTCTGCAGTTGGTCGACGCCGCCATTGCCAACGTGCGCGAGCTGTCGCAGTTGCTGCGGCCGGTCATCCTTGATGACTTCGGTCTCGATGCCGGCCTGCGCTGGTTGACCGAAGGTTTCGCCCTGCGCACGCGCCTGCAGGTGAACTACGAATCCGATCTCGACACGCGCCTGCACAGCGACCTCGAAACGCATCTGTTTCGCATCGGTCAGGAGGCGTTGACCAATGTCGCCCGTCACGCCGGTGCGACGCGCGTGAGTCTGCGACTGCATGCTGGCGAGGGGCGCGTGCGTCTCGATATCGAGGATGATGGTCGCGGTCTGCCCGCGGATCCCTCGAGCTCGCGTCCGGGCCTGGGTCTGACCGGCATGCGCGCCCGTGCCCGCCAATGCGGCGGCACTTTGGAAATCCAACCGGTCTTCCCCCACGGTCTCGCTCTGCTGGTCGATGTGCCCCTGCGCCTCGCCGAAGCTGATGAAACGGGGTGAGGTCGAAGGCGGGCGCGGGCCGGCCGTTTCAGGAGCCGGTCGACACGGGCACGAGCACTTCGTTGCGACGGAGTGGACCGGGTGTCCACGGCGGATCGTAGGAGGCGCTGAAGGGCTTGCCGGCTTCCTTCAGACCCTGTTGCGCCATCCAAGTGCGCAGTTGGATCAGGGCTGCTGCATCGGCGGCTGTTGAGCGCCGGCCGCTGAATCGGTGGACGGCGACGCGTCCGGCGGGCCGTTTTTCGAGGCGCACGTCTTTCGAGGAAGGCGCGGGGGCTTGGCGTTTCTCGGCAGGCAGAACAAAGGCCATTTGGTCGTCGACCATGAAGACCGGTGTCGTCATGGCGATTTTTTCCTGGGTGGCATTGGCACCGCTGATGTAGCGAAACAAGCGCATGAAGCTTCCATCGGCGCCGTCGTTGCGGGTGCTGACCAGGGGTAGCTCCGGGTAGGCACGCAATTCGAAGTCGCCCTCGGTGCGCAGGATCTCGTAGGGCGCGGTTTCATAACCGGCACGGGTGGCGGCGCAGGCGGCGACGCCGAGGGCGACCACGAACAAGCCGACGAGCAGAACGAAGAGACGTTTCACGTCCGGAGTTACGCCGGGAGGCTGCGGTCGGAGCCAAAACCTTGGCGAGGGGCGGGCAGAGGGCAGAGAGGTCGCACCTTCGGGGCACTCTTCGCCCTTGGCTCCAAACTCATTCTTCCGGCACCAGGAAACGCATGTCGCCGGTGATCTGGCCGGCGCCAGTGCTCGGCAGCAGGAAGTGGCCGCCACCGATCAGGGCATCGCCGGGCAGCGAGGGTTGACGCAGCAGGCCGGTCCATTTGAGGGTCTGCTTTTTGCCTTCGACGAAGCGCACGAAACTGCCGCTGAGCAGGCCGCTGTCGGTTTTGAGCGAGGCTTTCCAACTGGCTGGATTGGCGGCGGGTTCAAGCACGACAAGGCTGCGGCTGCCAAGTTGCAGCTGGGTGGGCAGGCCGTCGGTCGCTGCGTCGGTGTCGTGTTCGACATTCAGGGCGTCGCCGAGCAGTCCCAGGCGCGGGGCGAGGCTTTCCCCGCGTGCCGGCTTGAGCCATGGGTCGAGCAGGAGCACCACGTCGCGGCCGGTGAAGCCTTGCGGGTAGGCCGCGTCCTTGGCCAGGCCGGCCTTGTCCCAGGCGAGCACAGCCTCCGGCACATGGCGGCGCGCCTCCAGCGACGGGTGGGGCAGCAGGGTGAAGGCGCCGGCGAGGTAGGCGCCCGCGCGGGCGGGTTTGTAGGGTTGCAGGAAGAGCAGGTAACCGGGGTCGCTC
Source organism: Verrucomicrobiota bacterium (assembly GCA_023428335.1). Classification (GTDB taxonomy): domain Bacteria; phylum Verrucomicrobiota; class Verrucomicrobiia; order Verrucomicrobiales; family Verrucomicrobiaceae; genus Prosthecobacter. The sequence goes on from JAEYYS010000226.1 coordinate 15,463, forward strand.
GCCTCATCGGCGGGTAAACTTGCCGTGAAGCGGGTGCCGTCGCCGAGGCTGCCGACCAGGCTGAGCAGACCGGTGTCGGCAAGGCTTGCCCGCGCCCAACCGGCCCCGCCCGGCACGCCGTCCGCTGCCGGCAGGGCAGGCTCCAGCAGGATCGTGTGTGTGCCGGCATGCTCGACGCGACCGGCGGACTTGGCGCGCAGGCGCCGGCCGTCGTTTGCGAGCAGGGTCAGGTCGTTGCAGGTGGCCTCGGCGCTTAGTCGCCCTTCGAGGTCGAGGGTGAAGTCGAGCTGGCAGACCAGGCCGTTTTTCTCGAGGCGGGCGCTGCCGGAGGTTTGTTCGGCCTCGGCATCAAGGGCCAGCGGGCCGGCGAGGGCCAGCGGCAGGGCGGCAGCGGCATGCTGGAGTTTCGCGGAGAAGCTGGTGTTGGCGGCATTGAGTGTGATTTCCACCCGGCCGGCGGGACGACCCGCATCGCGCAGCAGGGCGGCCCAGGAGTTGCCGAAGGCTTCGACGACCAGGGTGCCGGCGCCGTGCAGCAGGCTGTAGTTGGTCGCGGCTCCGCCCTTGGAGGTGATGGCATAAAACCCGCCCGGGCTGCTTGCCTTGGCCTTGGTGGTCAAGACGGGCTGGCTTTGCAGAACAGCTTCGTCCTCGCCCTCGACAAAGCCGCGGTAGCGGGCACTGAACACCGGGTTGGCCTCGCCGGCGAACCGGCGTGCATCCTCGGGCGTCACCCAGAGCGGGGCCTTTAACACGGTGAGTGTGCCGGTCTTGGTTCGGGTGCCTGCACGTGCCTTGACGGCGTACTTGCCGGCATTCACCGGGGCGTCGCTGCCCTCCACACCCGCGACCTTGTAGGTCAGTGTCACCGGTCCGTCAGTGCCCAGCACCCGCACCTCACGCGGCGTGCCGTCGTAGACTTGGACGAGGTCGGTCAGCGTCAATTGGCTCGGATCCGCTTTGACGGTGATCGCGCGCAGCACTGGCGCCGCGGGTGCATCGTTGCCACCACCGGCCTGGCTGGCGCGCAGCTTGACGACGCCGGCTTCCTGCACCTGCAGCAGGCCGTCGGTCAGAACCCCGGGCCCGGCGACGACTTCCAGCAGGACAGGCCGGCCGGAACTGGCTTCCGCCGACAGGGCCAATGGGCTCTGGCTGAGATAGACGACCTTGGGCGGGTTGAAGGTGATGTTTTGGGCGAGCGGCTGCGGCAGCAGGCCGAAGGCGCGCACGCTGAAGCGAAATTCCGGGGTCGTTGGATCATCGCTGGCGATGCGCAGTTCGGCCCGGCGTTCGCCCGGCAGGCGCGGACGGCAGACGAGGGTGAAGGTCGTGCTGGCGCCGGCTTCAAGCGGGCTCGTGGGCGCGGCGATGACCTGGAAATCCTCGGCCTGCGGGCCTGTCACTTCGATCTCTGGCTCGCCAGTCAGATGCAGGGTGGCCTCACCGCCATTGGTCAGCGTGAAGCTGCGGGAGAAGGACTCGCCATCGAGACGCACCGAACCGAAATCGGTATGGTCGTCGCTGCTGGGCGTGCTGTCGTTGTTGGCGATGGCCACCGCATTGCCGCTGAGGCCGATCTCGGGGGCGATGCCGCGACCCTGAATCGTGAAGGTGAAGGGATTTTCATCGGCATCATCGCTGGCGATCGAAACCACCGCGCTGCGATCGCCGAGCGCGGCGGGCGTGAAGACAAGGTCGAAGCTCGTGCTGGCGCCGGGGGCGAGTGTCGCGGGCAGGGGGGCGGTCAGCGTGAAATCGGCGGCGCCCTCCAGTTCAAGCTCGCCGAGGTGGAGCGTGGCCTCGCCGCTGTTGCTCAGCGTGAAGCTGCGGGAGAAGGGCTCGCCATCGAGACGCACCGAACCGAAGTCGGTGTGGTCGTCGCTGCTGGGCGTGCTGTCGTTGTTGGCGATGCTGATCGCGTTGCCGCTGAGGCCGATCTCGGGGGCGATGCCGCGACCCTGAATGGTGAAGGTGAAGGGATTTTCATCGGCATCATCGCTGGCGATCGATACGACCGCGCTGCGATCGCCGAGCGCGGCGGGCGTGAAGACAAGGTCGAAACTCGTGCTGGCGCCGGGGGCGAGTGTCGCGGGCAGGGGGGCGGCCAGCGTGAAATCGGCGGCGCCCTCCAGTTCAAGCTCGCCGAGGTGGAGCGTGGCCTCGCCGCTGTTGCTCAGGGTGAAGCTGCGCGCGAAGGGCTCGCCATCGAGACGCACCAAACCGAAGTCGGTGTGGTCGTCGCTTCTGGGCGTGCTGTCGTTGTTGGCGATGGCCACCGCGTTGCCGCTGAGGCCGATCTCGGGGGCGATGCCGCGACCCTGAATCGTGAAGGTGAAGGGGTTTTCGTCGGCATCATCGCTGGCGATCGAAACCACCGCGCTGCGATCGCCGAGCGCGGCGGGCGTGAAGACAAGGTCGAAGCTCGTGCTGGCGCCGGGGGCGAGTGTCGCGGGCAGTGGGGCGGCCAGCGTGAAATCGGCGGCGCCTTCCAGTTCAAGTTCGTCGAGATGGAGTGTGGCCGCACCGGTGTTGGTGAGGGTGAAGCTGCGGGAGAAGGGCTCGCCATCGAGACGCACCGAACCGAAATCGGTATGGTCGTCGCTGCTGGGCGTGCTGTCGTTGTTGGCGATGCCGACGCCGTTGCCGCTGAGGCTGATCTCGGGCTGGGGCAGTTCGAAGCTGAGCTGCACGACCGGTGTGTCGGCGGTGTAGACCGCCGCCGTGGCGGCCTGGCCTTCGGCGGCCAGGCATTCGAACCAGCCATCCTGACTGGGCAGGGTTTCGATGAAGGGGAAGTCGCCGCCGCCACTGCCATTGTGGCGCAGGGTGATGAGCAGATCGCCGCCCTGATAGACATAGGGGGTGTCGAAGCTGAGCACGGGTCCGAAGGCGTTGGGGTTGCCTCCGCCCGGGTAGGCACCGGTGGCGACCGCCAAGGCGCCGCTGCGACCCGTGACGGCATCGGCACCGACGTTGTCGGCAAAGGTCGTGCTGAGCGCGCCGGGTGAACGGGTGGCGGCGCTGAGTTCGACACTGTACGCGCTCCAGTTGCGCGGGCTGGGCGGCCAGGTGGATTGGCCGATCCAGAGGCGGAAGGCAAGCCCCTGAATTTTCGTGCCGACCGGCAGGTAGCGCAGCAGCTCTTCGGCATAGATGAACTGCAGGGTCCAGGCGTCACTGCGCAACGGCACATTCAGGCCGCTGTCCCAGGCCACACGGGTCGGTACGGTGAGGTTGGCGGACTCGCCCAGGCGGGTGACCGCGAGACGGTAGGTGCGTGCGAGACCGCTGGGGGCGGTGACCTGCAGATCGAGCAGGTTGAGACCGTCGGCGAGCGGGATGGCGGGGCTTGGAAGGCCGGAGCTGACGGGCAGCAAGGCATCGCCGTGCAGGCCGAGGTCGATCAGCGCGCCCGGGTCTTCGGCGGTGGCGGTCAGGCGCAGGCTGGCAGTGTCGGCCGGCACGGTGAGGGCGTAGCGTTGCGTGTCCGGATCAAAGTCCGGGTCGAGGCTGCCGGCGTCGGTGCTGAGGTCGGCCAGGCGGTGGTTGGCGGACACGCTCTCGATCGGGCTGAAGCTCAGCGCCGCCGCGCTCACCGTGCCCTGGTCGGGTGCGCAGTAGTCGCGGAAGCTGAGTGTCCAGGTGCCATTGGCTTCGGCCGGAGTCAGGCCGCCGAAGGTGGCATCGAGGCTGGTGACGGGGGCTGGATCGGTCTGACCCGCGCCGCCGGCTGCCGTGGTTCGGTACAGACCCGGTGGCACGGTCGCTGAGCTGGCTGCGGCGGTCCACAGATGGCTGCCGCTGGCGCTGTCGGCGAAGAGGTAGGTGCCGTTGAAGTCCGAGCTGCGGCCGAAATCGTCCGTCGCGGTGGCGCCGATGCGGCTGAACAGGACCAGGCTGCGGCTGCCGCCCGGCGAGGTCAGCACGGCCTCGAGGTCGCCTGCCCAAACGTGGGCGAGGGTCAGGCTGACGGCAACGCGACTGACGTTTTCGGTGAGACCGCTGACCGGGATGGACACCGTCAGGGCCGAGCCGGGCGCAGGTGGCGTGCTGGCGACGCCGTCGGGCACCAGTCCCGTGCCGGAACCCGCGAACGGATTGGGGAAGGGGTCAAAGGCCGCGTTCAGGTGCACCGACAGGGCGCGCTCGAAACCGCTGCTGGTGTTGCGAAACACCAGGGTTGCCTGATGCTGCCCGCCGGCCAGGTCGGCGGCGGCGGGTTCCAGAGCGACGGTGACCACGGTCGAGGCTCCCGGGGCGAGAGTGCCGGCGGCCGGACTCACCGAAAACCAGGGGGCCTGGGTTGTCGCCGTCCAGTCGAGTGGAGTGGCGCCGCTGTTGGTCAGGGTGTGGCTGCCACCGCTGGGGGTGAAGGGACCGCCCTTGGGGCCGGTGGCGACCAAGCCGGCACCGGTGACGCGCAGGGCGTCTGGCGCGACCGCCGCATGGAGCGCGGCTTCGGCCATGACAATGCCGACTCCGGAATCGCGATCCGTGCCGGTCGCCTCGATGTCGAGCGCGCTGGCGTTCAGCAGGGCGCGGATTTCGGCGGCGCTCAGGTCCGGGTTGTAGGCCTGCAGCAGGCCGGCGATTGCCGCCGCGTGCGGCGCCGAGGCCGAGGTGCCAAAGAAGGTGGTGAAACCGGGCACCGAGGTGGCGACGCCGTTGGCGGCGGTGAGATCGGGTTTGGCGAGCCGCAGGCCGCCGCTGGCGGAGAAGTTGCCAGGGGTGAAGGGCGTGCCATCGGGCTGGTAAAACATCCGGCGCGGGCCGTCGCTGCTGAACGTCTCGACGACATCCCCGCTCGTGAAAGTTGCGGCGGGCGCGGCGGGGGATGAGGTGCGAACGGCGGCGACGCAAAAGGCATTGGCGGCGCCGGAGGCATTGTGACCGCGGGTTTGGCCATCGGTGCTGAGGCTGAGGCGAGCCCGGCCGGTGCTGAGGTGCAGGTAGCGGTTGGCCGCGCCGGGTTTCTGCACAATGACGATGCGTTCGTCGACGTTGAGGGTGCCAACCGACTCATACGGGTTTTGGCTGCCGGTCTGCAGGTTGGTCGAACTGCGCAGCACGCTGGTGCCGGTGCTGTTGAGGACGAAGAGATCGTAGTCATTGGCGGAGGCGCCGTTGGGATCGGCCCAGAACAGGTCGACACGCCGGCTGCTGCCGCCGCTGGCAACCGTGTTGTAAGTGAGGCCGCCGCCGAAGTCGTGCAGGGTGCCTGCCGTCGTCACGGGCGCGCCGGCGGCGCCACCGGCAGTGAAGTCGCCCTCCCACACGCCCGAGGTGGCATCGTTTTTGTTGCCGGAGTTGCCGGCGGAGGAAAAGAACAAGATGCCGGCGTCGGAGACGGTGTTGACCGCCTGGGCGATAACCATGTCCTGGAAGGGCGATTCATTGAAGTAAGTGACGTCATCGACGATGACTGAGCAACCGGCGGCCTGCAGGGAGAGGATGTTGCTGGCGAAGCTGGCGTCGCCGTTGAAGGCGGTGGCGAAGATGAGTTCGGCGCCGGGCAGCAGGTCCTGGACGATTTCCATCATCGCTGTGCCCTCGTCGCCGGCACCGGCCTGGCCGCCGAGGGCGCGAGCACGGGCGTTCAGTTCGCCGGCGGTTTTCGAAACGCTCAGGGAGTCGGCGCCGTCGGACAGAACACCGATTTTCAAGCCTGTGCCGTCGACGCCGAAATCGCCGCGCGCGAGGTCCGCAAGGTGGGCGGTGTCGCCGCCGGAAAGCACCGGCCCGAGATTCGTCTCCGCCTGAACGGCGGGTTCGATGAAGCGGACTTCAGGCCTCGCCGCCAGGGCTTCGAGCTGGGCCGGCGCGAGGCGGGCGCGAAGCGTGTCAAAACGCGGCACCGAGGCGAGGATCTCGCCGCCGCTGCCGGTGAGAAAGCGTTCGAGCTCGGGCGTGATGCGGCCGCGGATGTCGACGAGCAGACGGCCGTCCGTCTCCGTGCGCACCGCGGGTTGGAGTTCGGGCAGGGTGGCGAGGTCGGCGTTTCCGGCCTGGCGTTTGAGCAGGTAAACCAGCTGTGAGTCGAGCCGGGCCTGGGCCGGGGTGCGCCGGGTCTTTTCCGCCAGCAGGGCGGCGATCTGGCCCTGAGCGCGTTCGCTGAGGCGCTGGGCGTGAGCCGTGGCGACACTCAGGGCCAGGCAGACGAGCAGGGCGCGGAGCAGGCGGCGCAGGAATGGCGGGGGAGGGAACATGACTGCGCGGCCGATGCGCGGGTGGTCGACCGTGCGTCACCGGCCGTTCAAGATGATCGCTTCGCGGCCGGCGTCATGCACG
>JAEYYS010000287.1 GCA_023428335.1 Verrucomicrobiota bacterium
CCACCCGCGGCCTGCGCGTGCGCGATGCCATGATGACGGACTTCCAGGTGCTGCCGGCCGACGCCGTGCTCGGCGATGCGGTGGATCTGCTGCTGGCCGGTTCCCAGCACGATTTCCCCGTGCTCGACGGCGACGGCGAACTGCTCGGCGTGCTCAGCCGCCAGCGCCTTATCGAGGGCCTGGCCAGGCACGGCAACCTGCACCGGGTCGCCGATCTCGCCGAGGACTGCGTCGAAGCCGTCGATCCCGCCACCCGCCTGGGCGAGGCCCTCGAACGCCTGCGCGCCACCCCCTGTCCCATGCTGCCCGTGCTCGACCTCGCCAGCGGCCGCCTCGTCGGCCTGCTCACCGCCGAAAACGTCGCCGAAGTCCTCATGGTCCGCGCGGCGCTGGGGCGGTGAGGCGGCTTGAGCGGAGTGAGGGTATCCTCGCGCTCAGCTGCAACTTGAGCTGGTAGATGAGCTGGGTCGGCAGGGATCACCGCACATGGCCGCTTGGCAAGGCAGGCTGGCCATGAAACAGTGAAACAGCCGTCGCCCCATGATCGATCCCGTCACTCACTGGCTCAACAAGTTGCGCAAGCTGAATCCGAACCGTTCGAAGACGAAGGGCGCGGCGCCGCACAAGCCCTGTCTGCTGCTTGCCGTGCTTGATCTGGCGCAGGATGGCGAGCTGACCGTGCCGAGCCTCAAGCGTTCGCCCAGCTTGCAGGTGCGTTTCCATGCCCTCAGCTCGATCGCGCTGCCGCGCTGGGGCGGCAGGGTGGATCTGGCGTTGCCGTTTTATCACCTCAGCAATCAGGGATTCTGGCAGGCAAGAACTCGCGATGGACATCTTGCGGGCAGCCCGGAGCAGGCGCAGGTGATCGAGATCGATCCCGTCTTTTTCGCCTTGATTCAGGAGGCGGATTTTCGTCGGCGTGCGCGCATGGTTTTGGTCGATACCTACTTTCCCGTGACCGAAAAGCTGGCCCTCTACACCCTGCTCGGGGTCCGAGCGCAGGCGCGCGAATTTCAGGAGGAACTGCATCGACTAGGCGAGCAGGCGGCAGTTTACTCCGTGCGCCAGGGGCGATCCGCCCGCTTCGGGGTTCAGGTGGTTTGCGGTTACCGGCACACCTGTGCCCTGACGGGCTATCGCATCGTCACCGAAACTGGCGAATCGGTGGTGGAGGCGGCGCACATCGAGCCATGGGCGAAAACACGCAATGATGATGTTCGCAATGGTCTGGCACTGTCACGCAACAGTCACTGGGCGTTTGATCGCGGTCTGTGGTCGGTGGATGATGAGTGGCGTGTGTTGGTCAAGCCCGAGCGCTTTCAGGAAGCCGGCCCGGAGATTCTGTGGCTTGCCGGCTACCACAGACACAAGTTGCAGTTTGATGCCCATGCCGGTCTGCGCCCCGGCCCTGAATATCTCAGGCGGCATCGTGAGCAATGGGGCTTTTGATGGCGCGGTTCGTCATGAAACCAAAATACGGTCTCGCACAGGTTTTGTCGAGCCTCGGCTGGCCCAGGCCGGCTGATGCCAACGGGTGCCCCACCCCCGATTCCCCTTGAGAAACCTGGCGGTCGGGTGAAGTACCCGGTTCCCCATGTCCGCCGCCTCTGAAATCGCCCGCCGCCGCACCTTTGCCATCATCTCGCACCCTGACGCGGGCAAGACGACGCTGACCGAAAAGCTGCTGCTGTACGGCGGCGCGGTGCAGTTGGCGGGCAGTGTCACGGCGCGCAAGAACCAGCGGGCGACCACCTCCGACTGGATGGAGCTGGAGAAGCAGCGCGGCATTTCGGTGTCGTCGACGGTGCTGCAGTTCGAGTACAAGGACTGCGTGGTCAACCTGCTCGACACTCCCGGTCACAAGGACTTCTCCGAGGACACCTACCGCGTGCTCACCGCGGTCGACGCCGCGGTCATGGTGATCGACGCCGGCAAGGGCATCGAGGCGCAGACCCTGAAGCTGTTTGAGGTGTGTCGCCGCCGCGGCGTGCCGATCTTCACCTTCATGAACAAGCTCGACCGGCCGGCGCGGCCGCCGCTGGAGCTGCTCGACGAGCTGGAGCGCGTGCTCGGCATCGCCTCCTGCCCGATCAACTGGCCGCTCGGCGACGGCGTCGATTTCAAGGGCGTGTACGACCGCGAGACGCGCCAGGTGCACCTCTTTGAACGCACGGTCGGCGGCAAGTTCCGCGCGCCGGTGAACGTCAAGGACATCCACGACGACGCCGTCCGCGATGCCCTGCCGCCGCTGGTGTACGCCCGTGTCTGCGAGGAACTGGAACTGCTTGAGGTGGTCGGTGCGCCGTTCTCGATGGACAACATCCGCAAGGGCCAGCTGACGCCGGTGTTTTTCGGCAGCGCCATGAACAACTTCGGCGTCCAGCTCATGCTCGACCGCTTCCTCGATCTGGCGCCGCCGCCGGCGCCGCGCCAGGTGGGCGAGGAGATCCTCATGCCGGAGAACCCGGCCTTCAGCGGTTTCGTCTTCAAGATCCAGGCGAACATGAACCCGCGCCACCGCGACCACGTCGCCTTCATCCGCATCGTCTCCGGCTGTTTCCAGCGCGACATGAGCGCGATCAACACCCGCACCGGTGCGAAGATGCGCCTGGGCAACTCGCAGCGGTTGTTTGCGCAGGAGCGCGAGACGGTGAACGAGGCCTGGGCCGGCGACGTCGTCGGCCTGGTTGGCAACTACGGCTTCCAGATCGGCGACACGCTGTCGGAGGATCCGAAGATCCGCTTCGACGAGATGCCGCGCTTCGCTCCGGAGTGCTTCGCCTACCTGCACAACGAGAACACCTCGAAGTTCAAGCGCTTCCGCGACGGCCTCGACCAGTTGCTCAAGGAGGGGGTCGCCCAGCCCTTTGAGCTGCCCGATGCCGCCGTGCGCGTGCCCCTGCTCGGGGCGGTCGGTCCGCTGCAGTTCGACGTGCTCAAGTACCGCCTGGAGACCGAGTACAACGCCGAGGTGCGACTGGAGTTCGCGCCTTGGACGCTGGTGCGCTGGTTGCGCGAAAAGAACCCGGCCGAGAAACCGAAGTCGAAGGAGACCAACCCGCGTCCGGAACTGGCGGCTTCCTACGGCACGACCCTGGCGCTGGATGGTGCCAACCAGTGGGTGGCGCTGTTCAGCGACAAGGTGAGCTGCGGCTACTTCGAGACCAAGAACGCCGACAAGTTCGAGATCAGCCCGTATCCGTTCTGATTTCGAGGCTGGCGGAATCGTGCATGCCGCCGGCGGAAAAGTCGGCGGGTGGCGTCGTACTGTAGGCAGTCCTTTGCCGCATGAATCCCCGCACCGAGATCCCGCTTCAGCTCACCCGCCGCAGCCTGTTTGGCCGCGGTGCCGGTGGCATCGGCGCGGCGGCGCTGGGTTCGCTGCTGGCCCGCGAGGGCGTGGCGGCGAACGGCCTGGCCGACCTGCCGCACCATGCGGCCAAGGCGAAGCGGGTCATCTACCTGTTCCAGAACGGCGCGCCCTCGCACGTCGATCTCTTCGATCACAAGCCGAAGCTGCGCGAGTGGCATGGCCGGCAGATCCCCGACTCGGTGGCGGCGGGCAAGCGCTTCAGCACGATGACCGGCAACCAGACTGAGCGACCGGTGCTCGGCGAGATCACCAACTTTGCCCGCCACGGCCGCAGCGGTGCGACGGTGTCCGACTTCCTGCCGCACACGGCGTCGATTGCCGACGAACTCTGCTTCATCAAGTCGATGCACACCGGCTCGGTCAACCATGCGCCGGGCATCACCTTTTTCCTCACCGGCGCCGAGATGGCGGGTCGGCCGAGCATGGGCGCCTGGCTGACCTATGGACTCGGTCGCGACAGCGAGGAACTGCCGTCCTACGTGGTGATGACCTCGCGCGACAAGGAGGCGAGCTGCGGCCAGATCTTCTATGACTTCTACTGGGGCAGCGGCTTTCTGCCGACCAAGTATCAGGGCGTCAAGTTCCGTGGCAGCGGCGATCCGGTGCTGTACCTGTCGAATCCGCCGGGCATGACGGCGGCCGTGCGTCGCGGCGTGCTCGACGACCTGGCGCGGCTCAACGAGATGAAGCTGGCTGAGGCCGGCGATCCCGAGATCGCCACGCGCATCGCCCAGTATGAGATGGCCTACCGCATGCAGACCAGCGTGCCTGAACTGACTGACCTGTCGAAGGAGCCGAAGCACGTGCTGGAGATGTACGGACCGGACGTGCTGAAGCAGGGCAGTTATGCCTACAACTGCCTGATGGCGCGGCGGTTGGCCGAGCGCGGGGTCAAGTTCATCCAGCTCATGCACGCCGGCTGGGACCAGCACCGCAACCTCAACACCCAGCTGAAGATTCAGTGCCAGGACACCGACGCGCCGAGCGCGGCGCTGGTGAAGGACCTGAAGCAGCGCGGGTTGCTCGACGACACCCTGGTCATCTGGGGTGGCGAATTCGGGCGCACGCCGTTTTTGCAGGGCAAGATCGCCGAGACCAAGCAGTGGGGGCGCGACCACCATCCCTACGCCTTCACGGTCTGGATGGCCGGCGGCGGGGTCAAGGCGGGGTACACACATGGCACCAGCGACGAGTTCGGTTTCAACGCTGTCGAGGACAAGGTGCACGTGCACGATTTCCAGGCGACCGTGCTGCACCTGCTCGGCATCGATCACGAACGCCTGACCTACAAGTTCCAGGGCCGGCATTTCCGTCTCACCGACGTGCACGGCCACGTCGTGAAACCGGTGCTGGCCTGAGGGGGCCGGCACGCTCCGGGTGCCGGGAGGGGCAGAACCTCACACGGAGCGTGAGCGCTACTTTGCGGTCAGCAAGCCTGTCCAAAGGCCTGGTGACGGTGGATTGGAGGGATTGACAAAAGTCTCAAATGAGACAATGATTAAAATCAAATGAAGCATTCGCTTTCCGATCGCCAGCAGGCTTATCAAGCCAAGCGCAAAGGGCTTGCCGCCGGCGGGCCTGAGCGCTCCCCAGTCCTGGAAACAAAGGCTCGGAAACCTGGGGAAGGCCTCATTCGGCACTGGGTAGATGGGGCATTTGGCGAGGTGATCGACACGTCGTGGACGTCTGCCAGGCTGATCGCCAGCATCCAAGCCGGACTGCCCATGGCTGAATTGGAGGAGTTGCGTGCCGATCTTGGGCTGCCGATGGAAAAACTCGCGCCGCTGCTCGGCCTTTCCAAGGCCACGCTGCATCGACGCAAGGCTGCCGGAAAGCTCGGCTCTGTGGAATCCGACCGGGTGGTGCGCTTGGCCCGCCTTCTGGGCATGGCTGGCTTCGTTATGACCTCGAAAGAGGCAGGTCGCCAATGGCTCTGCTCGCCGCAGGTGGGTTTGGGCGGCGCTGTGCCGCTGGAATACGCCGAGACGGAATTGGGGGCGCGCGAGGTCGAAAACCTGCTGGGACGCATCGAGCACGGGGTCTATTCGTGATGAAGCGGGCCTGGCGCATCGTGAAAAAAGCCCATGCGGCCACCGCGTTCAGCGGGGAGGGGGCACGTCGCTTCGGGGGACGCTGGAATTCGCCAGGCACCGCCGTGGTCTACACCAGCGGCACGCTGGCGCTCGCGGCGCTGGAGCCCCTTGTGCATCTGAATCCGCCGGTGCGCTTGGAGTATGTGGCCATCCCTCTCGACTTCGACGATGCCTGGGTGCAAAAGCTCAAGCTGTCGGACCTGCCGGCCGATTGGACGGAAGAGCCGCCGCCGCCCTCGACCCAACTGTTGGGGGATCGCTGGGTGAAACAGGCTCGGTCTGCGATTCTTGAACTGCCCAGCGCCATCGTCCGCATCGAGCCCAATTACCTGCTCAATCCGGCGCATCCGGACTACAGGAAGGTCCGGATCGGCAAGGCGATGCCCTTTGCGTTCGATTCGCGACTGCTCTGAAAGGCCTCACTCGGAGAGTGAGGGCTTACGGC
>JAEYYS010000297.1 GCA_023428335.1 Verrucomicrobiota bacterium
TACGAGCACGGCATCGCCACCTACGCGCTGGGCGAGATGTACACGCTGGCGCGCCTGGGCAGCAAGGAACTGCCGGGCATGCGCGAGGCCTTTGAGAAGGGCGTGCAGCTCATCATCAAGTGCCAGAACAACGCCGATGCCGGCAAGGGCGAGGGTTCCTGGGATTACTACACGAAGAACGCCGCCGAGGGCAACTTCACCTCCAAGCGCCCCGACCTGTCGGTGGCCGGCTGGCAGTTCCAGGCCCTCAAGGCCGCCAAGTACACCGGCCTGAAAATCCAGGGCCTCGACGGCGCCATTTCGAAGTGCGTCGACTACATCGAGCGCATGCAGACCAAGGACGGCGGCTTCGGCGGCAGCAACCGCGACGACCACTACAACCAGTGGAGCCTCACCGGCGTTGGCACACTCGGCCTGCAGACCCTCAGCAAGGGCAAGACCGCGACGATCAAGAAGGGCACAAAATTCCTGCGCGACTTCCTCACCGCCGAACCGCTCGACTGGGAAAAGAACTGCAACCTGTACTGCTGGTACTACTACACCCAGACCTTCTTCCAGACCGGCGGCGACGACTGGAAGTTCTACAACGAGCAGTTCCTGCCGCAGATCCTCGCCGCCCAGCAGCCCGACGGCAGCTTCAAGCGCGGTCGCCCGAACTGGCCCAGCGGCGATGCCGCCGACCCCATTTACCGGCAGACCCTCTGCACCCTCATGCTTGAGGTGTACTACCGCTACCTGAAGGTCGGCGACCGCGAGGAACAGAGCTTCTTCGACCGCTGAGCTGGGGCGCGGACGCTCCGCCGGAGCACGCGCCTGGCGCAGCCTGCTCGCTCAGGATCCAGCGCGTGGCCACACCCCAGGGCGAGTGACCTTCGGCACACTCGCGCTCCACCGGGCCGAGGGGACGTCTCACTGCGCCGCGCGCGTCCGCTCGTGGATGCGGATTTCGAAGGCCTGCGCATGCAGGGCATCGGTGGCATGACGGCGACGCACCCGCACCGGCCACTCCGTTTCATCGAAGGCGGGAAAGGCCAGGCCACCGCCGAGCCGCTGGTCGACGCGGGTGAGGATGAGTCGGTCGGCGACCGGCAAGGCCGCAGCATAGACCTGGGCGCCGCCGCAGACGAGCAGTTCCTCCTGCCCGGCCGCTGTGGCCAGGGTGAGCGCCTCCGCCACACTGGCCACGCGCTGACCGACCGCCGGCACGAAGGCCGGGTCGCGCGACAGCACCAGCGGATGATGGTCCGTGAACCAGCCGAGCATCTCTTCATAGGTCGTGCGCCCGAGCAGCAGCCATTTGCCAGCGGCACAGGCGCGAAAGTGCTCACGATCGGCCGGCAAATCCCAAGGAACGCCATGATCTCGCGAAACATAGCCGTCGGCAGAGACGGCGGCGATGAGGCTGAGGACGGGCGGCATGACCTCAGTAGAGAGCCGACTCGCCCTCGTGGAGCAGGCGCACACGATCGAGCAGGCCGCGCTGGCGACGGGCATGATCGAGCCACTGGCCGGGCTCGTGGATGGGTTCGCCTCCGAGCGGAAAGGTTTCGTGGTGCATCGGCACCATGTGACGGGCGCCGAGCATTTCGAAGGCATCGAGCGCCTCGGCCGGATTCATGTGCACGGGCCGACCGCTGGGCGCGAGGTAGGCGCCGATGGGCATGAGGGCGAGATCAATGTCGGCGCGCTGGCCGATCTCGGCAAAGCCGTCGAAGAGGCTGCTGTCGCCACAGTGAAACAGGCTGCGTTCCTTCGACCGGATGAGATAGCCACCAAACCCGCGATGGGTGTCGTGGATCATGCGCGCGCCCCAGTGGCGAGCGGGGGTCAGGGTGACCTGCAGGTCGCGAAATTTGAAGCTCTGCCAGGTGTCGAGCTCGACGATGCGCCCAAAGCCACAGCGTTTGACGACATCGCCGACGCCCTGCGGCACGATCACCGGCTGGCCGCGCGCCACCCGCCGCAGGCTGGGCAGGTGCAGGTGATCGTAGTGCGCATGGGTAACCAGCACGAGATCGATCGGCGGCAGGTCGCCGGCCCACAGGCTGGGATGACGCAGGCGCTTGATCGGGCCGTGCCAGAGCGCCCAGTTCGGATCGATGAGCAGGTTGACGCCGGCAATGCGGGCGAAGAAGCCGGCGTGGCCGAGCCAGGTGACGCCGATTTCATCAGCCCCGGCCAGCGGCACCCCGTCGATGACGCGGCCGGGTTGGCGTGGGGCCAGCAGCGAAGGGATCAGCACCTCGCCGAGAAACTGCAGGTTGCGCTTGCGCCAGCCTTCGGTAGGCAGCAGGCCGATGCGGTTGGCATCGCCATTGCCAAACCGGCGTTTGCCGGAACCGGAGGCTCCGCCGGGGGCCGGCGTGGGGTCGGAGATCATGCGGGGAACGCTCGGTCGTTGTCTGAAATTAAAGGCTGGCGGGGCTGGCTGACAAGCGGGAAGTCCCGCTTTTCAAAGGCCGCGGCAGGAGCGACAGATCGGACATGGAGGACGGCACTCTGGAATGGACCAAATCCCGCCTGCGGCGTTCAATCCGCGAACGCCTGCGGGCCATGCCCGACGCCGAGCTGGCGGCGGCGACCGCCAGCGTGCTGAGCCGGTTGCAGGCGGCGGACCACCTCTGGCAGCGTCCCGGCACCGTGGCGTTGTTTGGTGGCCTGCGCGGCGAGCCCGACCTGGTTCAGGGCCTGCTGCCCTGGCTGCGAACCCGTGGCTGGCGCACCGTGCTTTTGGCGGTGGACGGCGAACAACTGCACCCCGCCGAGATACGCGGCGAGCAGGACTGCCAGCGCGGCGCCTACCATGTCTGGGAGCCGCAGCCCGGCTGCCCGGCAGTGCCTGTCAGCGAACTCGACCTGATCCTCGTGCCCGGCCTCGCCTTCGGCGCCAGCGATGGCTCCCGCCTCGGCCGCGGCGGCGGTTATTACGATCGTTTCCTCGCCACCCCCGGCCTGCGCGCGCGCCGGATCGGGGTCGCCTGCGAATGGCAGGTCAGCGACCGGGTGCCGTGTGAGAGCCACGACCTCCGCGTTCAGGAACTGGTCACCGACACGCACCACCGCGTCGTCGAGCCAGCCTGACCCCAAGTGCATGACCGATCCGGGCGGTCCGGTTCGCCTTCAGGGAAGCAGGGGTAACAAATTTTTCTTGCGCTTTGCGCGTGGATCATGGCAGAATTTTTCTGTGATGAGGGTCCGGTTCTGCCGAGACCGCCATCCGTCGTGGTGAGGACATCGGTCCGCCCGGCAGCCATTTCCTGCCCCGGCCCGCCACTCCCCCCCCGCACAACCCAACACCCCGTCCTCCCA
>JAEYYS010000298.1 GCA_023428335.1 Verrucomicrobiota bacterium
CGACTGGACGCTCGACGAGCTGGCGCACCAGGCGCAAGTCAGTGCCGAGCACCTGCGCCGGCTCTGCCGCAAGGCACTCGGCCGCACGCCCATGCATCACGTCACCTGGCTGCGCATGCGCAAGGCCTGCGAGCTGCTGGCGACCACAAACCTCAAGATCGAGACCGTGGCGAACACGGTCGGCTACCAGAATCCGTTCGTCTTCTCGAACACCTTCAAGAAGTGGATCGGCTGGCGGCCGAGCGAGCACCGCAGTCGCATGGGCACTTGATCGCGGTCACAGATCGTTGTCCTCAAGCACCGCCGGTTCCTGCTGCGGCAGGCTGATGTGCCTGCGGCTGAGCAGCACGTAGAACACCGGCGTGAACAGCAGGCCGAAGAAGGTGACGCCGATCATGCCGTAGAAGACCGCGGTGCCGAGCGCCTGACGGATTTCGGCGCCGGGGCCCTCGGCGATGACCAGCGGCAGCACGCCGAAGATGAAGGCGAAGCTGGTCATCAGGATCGGCCGCAGGCGCAGGCGCGTCGCCTCGACCGCCGCCGCCCACTTGTCCATGCCGGCCTGCTGGCGCTGGCGGGCGAACTCGACAATGAGAATGGCGTTTTTGGCCGCCAGACCGACGAGCACGACCAGGCCGACCTGGGTGAAGATGTTGTTGTCCATGCCGCGCAGCCAGACGCCGGCGAGGGCGCTGAGCAGGCACATCGGCACGATCAGGATGACCGCCAGGGGCAGGCTCCAGCTCTCGTACTGGGCGGCCAGCACGAGGAAGACAAACAGCACGCAGAGCGGGAAGACGAAGGCGATGGTGTCGCCGGCAAGGATCTGCTGGTAGGTGAGGTCGGTCCACTCGATGGCGAAGCCGTCGGGCAGCTTTTCCTTCGCCAGACGCTCGACGCTGTCGATCATCTGGCCGGAGCTAACCCCCTGCAGGGTGCTGCCGTTGATGTCGGCGGTGACGTACATGTTGTAGCGCGCCACGCGGTCCGGGCCGCTGATGCGGCGGATCTTGACGATGGCCCCCAGCGGCACCATCTCGCCCTTCTGGTTGCGGATCTTCAGGCGCAGCACGTCATCCGGTCGCACCCGGAAGCGCGGCTCGGCCATGGCGGTGACCTGGTAGGTGCGGCCGAACAGGTTGAAGTCGTTGACGTAGGCCGAGCCGAGGCAGACCTGCAGCGTCTCGTTGAGGTCGGCCAGGGAGATGCCCATGTTCTTGGCGGCCTGGCGGTCGATGTCGAGGAAGTACTGCGGCGTGTTGGCGCGGAAGCCGGAGATGATCGAGGTGAAGCCGGGTTCGTCACTCAGTGCCGTCATGAGCCGGCTGGTGGCGGCTTCCAAACTCGCGAGGCCGGCGTTGTTCAAATCCTGGACCTGGAACTTGAAGCCGCCGGCGTTGCCGAGGCCGCGCAGCGAGGGCGGCGGCAGGACGATGACGCGCCCGCCCTGAATGCCGGCGTAGCGACGTTTGATCTCGGCGATCAACTCGTCCGAACTCTGCCCGGGGCCGCGTTTTTCGTGGGGCTCGAAGACGAGGAAGGCGGCGCCGACGTTGCTCTGGTTCGCCTGCAGCACCGACGAATAGCCCGAGATGGCAAAGGTGTGGGCGATGCCCGGCATGTCGCGGGCGATCTTGTCCATCTCCAGCACCACGGCGTCGGTGCGCTCGAACGAGGCGCCGTCGGGCAACTGGACGACGACGATGGCGTAGCCCATGTCGAGCGAGGGCAGGAAGCCGGTCGGCGTGATCTTGAACAGGTGGCCGGCGAGGCCGATCAAGCCGGCGTAAACGAGCAGGACGACGAAACCCAGGCGGACGAGTTTGCCGACGATGGTGCCGAACAGGTTGGAGATGCCGTTGAAGAAGGCGTTGAAGCCGCGGAAGAACCAGCCGAACAGGCCGTCGATGCCGCGCTGCAGCAGGTCGGGCTTGGCACCGTGGGGAGGCAGCAGCAGGGTGGTCAGCGCCGGGCTGAGGGTGAGCGAGTTGAAGGCCGAGATGATCGTCGAGGCGGCGATGGTGAGGGCGAACTCGCGGTAGAACTCGCCAGTCATGCCGCCGAGGAAGGCGGTTGGCACGAACACGGCGGTGAGCACCAGCGCCACGGCGATGACCGGGCCGGTGACCTCGCGCATCGCCAGCAGGGTGGCCTGGCGCGGCGTGTGGCCCTGGGCGATGAAACGCTCGACGTTTTCGACGACGACAATGGCGTCGTCGACGACGATGCCGATGGCGAGCACCAGGCCGAACAGGGAGAGGTTGTTGAGGGTGAAGCCGAAGGCCTGCATGACCGCCAGCGTGCCGATCAGCGAGACCGGCACGGCGAGCAGGGGGATGAGCGAGGCGCGCCAGTTTTGCAGGAAGAGCACGACGACGAAGACGACGAGCACCACCGCCTCCAGCAGCGTGGTCAAAACCGCCTGCATCGAGGCGCGGACGAAGCGGGTGGGATCGTAGTTGATGCGGTAATCCACGCCCGGCGGGAAGCGCTGCTTGAGCCGCTCCATCTCGGCGTAAACACTGTCGGCCGTGGTCAGGGCATTGGTGCCCGGCAGCTGGAAGACGCGCAGCGACACGGCGTTTTTGCCGTCCATGTAGGACTTCACCGCGTAGTCGCGCGCGCCGAGTTCGATGCGGGCGACATCCTTGACGCGGATCACCTGGCCGTCGGCGTTGGTCTTCAGGACGATGTCGCCAAACTCCTCCGGCTCGATGAGTCGGCCCTTGGTGGTGAGGGTGTAGCTGAAGCTGGTGCCCTCCGGCGCCGGCATGGCGCCGAGCTGGCCGGCGGCCACCTGGACGTTCTGCTCGCGGATGGCGCGCAGCACGTCGCCGGCCGTCAGGTTGCGCCCGGCAATCTTGTCGGGATCAAGCCAGATGCGCATCGAGAAGTCGAGTCCGCCGAGGGTCGAAGCCTCGGCCACGCCGGGCAGGCGGGCGATCTGGTTCTGCACCTGCAGCAGGACGTAGTTCGACAGGTAGATGACGTCGCGCGAGT
Source organism: Verrucomicrobiota bacterium (assembly GCA_023428335.1). Lineage (GTDB taxonomy): Bacteria > Verrucomicrobiota > Verrucomicrobiia > Verrucomicrobiales > Verrucomicrobiaceae > Prosthecobacter. Next base: position 3,001 of record JAEYYS010000298.1, read on the forward strand.
CATCCGGCGAGAAGAACTGCACCGCCAGGGTCAGGTCGGGCGAGCGCTTCTGCGCCAGCACGCCGAGCCGGCGCACGTCCTCGGGCAGGCGCGGCAGGGCGGCGTTGACACGGTTCTGCACGAGCACCTGCGCCTGGTTGAGGTCGGTGCCGAGCTTGAAGGTCACCGTCAGGTTCATGCGCCCGTCGTTCGTGCAGGATGACGACAGGTACAGCATGCCCTCGACGCCGTTGATCTCCTGCTCGAGCGGGGTGGCCACGGTGTCGGCCACGACCTGGGCATTGGCGCCCGGGTAGGTGGCGCTGACGACCACCGTCGGCGGTACGACGTCCGGGTACTGGTTGACTGCCAGGCCGAAGTAGGACAACCCGCCCAGCAGGGTGATGAGGATGCTCAGGACCGTGGCGAAGATCGGCCGGTCGACGAAGAAGCGCGCGAGGTTCATGGCTGGGTCGGCTTGCCGGCGGGCGCGAGCAGCGACCGCATTTCCACCTCGGCCTTGACCTCGGCCTTCGTGCCCTGGCGCACCAGGGCGACACCGTCGACAACGATGCGGTCCCCGGCACCGATGCCGCTTTTCACGACGCGCAGGCCCTCGTGCAGCGGACCGGTTTCCACTGGCACCTGGCGCACGGTGTCGGCTTCGCCAAGCACGAACACAAACGGCTTGCCCTGGTCGCTGCCGATGGCGTTGTCATGGACAAGTCGGGCCGTGTATTTGCCGCTGCCGGGAATGCGCACGCGGGCGAAGAAGCCGGGTGCCATCAGGCCGCCGGGGTTGGGGAAAACGGCGCGGGCGCGGATGACGCCGGTGCCGGGATCCAGGCGGTTGTCGACAAAATCGATGACCCCCTTGTGCGGGTAACCCTGCTCGCTGGCCAGGGCCATCTCGGCTGGAATCTGCTCGTCGAGGGCGCTGGCGCGGCTGCCTTCGCGCCGCAACTCGCGGTACTTCAGCGACGACTGCTCATCGACGTCGAGGTAGCATTGAATCGGGTCGACCGCGACGATGGTGGTCAGCACGGTGGCGTTGGAGTTGTTGCTGCCGCCGCTGATCAGGTTGCCTTCGGTGACCAGCGCCTGGCCAATGCGGCCGCTGATCGGCGCGCGCAGCTGGGTGAATTCCAGGGCGAGTTTGGCGGTTTCCAGCGCGGCGCGCGCCGAGCGCAGGGTGGCCT
>JAEYYS010000319.1 GCA_023428335.1 Verrucomicrobiota bacterium
CCCACCGACGCCGGGCAAACCGACCGCGCTCTACGAATGGCAGGGCGACGGCAAGGCGATCAGTGGCATCGTCATCAACGTCGACGAACAAAAGGCCCGGCTGTTCCACGGCAAGGAGGAGATCGGCTGGACCTATGTCGCCACCGGCATCCCCAGTTTTCCAACGCCCACCGGCGAGTTCAAGGTGCTGGAAAAGGTCGCCGACAAGGTCTCCAACCTGTACGGCAAGGGCTATGACGCCAATGGCAAGGTGATCAACTCCGACTTCAAACAGGGCCGCGACCTGCTGCCGCCCGGCGGCCGTTTTGAACCGGCCAAAATGACCTACTTCCTGCGCCTCACCACCGATGGGGTCGGCATGCACATCGGCCCAATCCCGCGCCCGGGCAAACGCGCTTCCCACGGCTGCATCCGCATGCCCTCGGGCATCGCCGGCAAAATTTACCGGCAGATCTCGGTTGGCACGCCGGTGACCATCACCGGCAGCGGACCGGACTATGCCACCTACATGAAGCAGGCCAACGAGAAGGCCAAGGCCAACGCCGCCAAGCTCGCCGCCGCCAAAAAGAAGGCTGAAGAGGAAGCCGCCAAACTCGCCGCCGAAACCGGCCCACCCGCCCCGGGCACTGCGGTCACTCCTGGCCTGCCGGCCAACACGGCCAATACAGCGGCACCCGCCAATGGCGCGTCGCCAAGCACGCCGCCGGCTCCCGCCTTCATCGAGGAGCCGCGCAGCCCCGCCCCCCTGCCCGGTCAGTGAATCAGGGCGCCGCGGGCAGCGGCGGTGCATCGACATACTCGGTCGGATCGACCAAGCCAGCCTGCTGAAAGGCCTCGCGACGTTCCACACAGGTGCCGCAGGTACCGCAGTGGCGCTCGCCGCCCTTGTAACAGCTCCAGGTGCGGGCGAAGTCCACCCCCCACTCATGGCCCAGCCGGGCAATGGCGGTTTTGTCGAGATGAATGAAGGGGCGCATCAGCTCCAGGCGCACATAGGTGCCCTCGCGCATCGCCTCCCCCATCGCCTTCATGAAGGGCTCGCGACAGTCGGGATAAATCGCGTGGTCACCCGAGTGCGCGGCGATCACCACCGCCTCGGCCCCGCGGCTCTCGGCCAAGCCGCAGGCGATGGCGAGCAGGATGCCGTTGCGGAAGGGCACGACCGTGCGCCGCATCGTTTCATCGGCGTAGTGGCCGTCCGGAATCTCACCGCCACTGCGCAGCAGATCGGAGGCAAACAAGTCGTTGATGAAGGGCAGCGACACCGTCTCATGCGCCAGCCCCAAGGCCGCGCACTGCCAGGCCGCACAGGCCAGCTCCCGGGCATTGTGCTTGGAGCCGTAATCAAAACTCAGCGCGCCAACCACCTCCTGCTCGCGCCGCGCCCAGTGCAGCGCAACCACCGAGTCCATGCCGCCGCTGAGAAGAACGAGGGTTCGTGCCATGCCCCAGGACTAGCATTCGAATGTCGCCCTGCGAAAGGCAAAATTCCACTCAGGGGGCCTTCTTCTTGGCCTTGCCTTTGCCCTTGGCCGCAGCGGGCGCCACCTTTTCACCGGGCTTCGGCAGGCCGGCTTTGACGCTTTCCCAGGCGGGATTCAGGCTCGCCTCGCGGATGACCAGGTTGCGGAAGTCGACCGACTCCCCGCCCACCGTGAAGCCGGGCGCGGCCTTGGGTGTGGCGAAGAGGTCGCTTTCGCCCCAGGCGGTGAGTTCGCCGACGCGGCCCAGCATGACCTTGCCGACCATTTCCAAACGCACCTTGTGCCAGACCCCGGGCTGAATCTCGGCCGGAAAGCGGGCGAAGACGACCGCCTTGTCCGGACCTTCATGATCATTGTCGTCGCGCTGGATCGTCACCGACTTCGGCGTGATCAGGATGCGCGCCATGTGATCCTTGAGGGCGTTGATCGACAGACTCGTGGTGCGGGCACCCTCAAGCTTGAATTCGTACTCGAAAACAAAATCGGCAAGCTGGTTGGGCAGACGCGCCACCGCACCGTGCTTGTCGGCCGCCAGTTCGGCACCGCGCAGCACGCCGTCGACGAGTTCCCAGCGACCTTTGGCGAAACGCCACGGTGCGCCCGGCGTGCCGTCGAGCTTGCTTTCAAAGATGACTTTGCCGGGGATGGCAAGCAGGGGGGCTTCATCGGCCGCGTGGACCAGACCGGCAAGCGCGAGCAAGAGGAGGAGGGACGTCTTCATGGACGCTCGGTAACGCCCAGGCGTCCCGGATGTTGCAAGCACCCGCCTGCAAGCGAGTCAAGACCGGCCCTCTCCAGCGGATTTTTTGCGCAACCTGCGCAGCGCATACCAGCCCGCGATGACCTCGATCGACCGAGCCCCCTGCTTTCTCCTCGGACTGTAGCGCCCGCGATTCGCCGCATACACGGCCTCCACAAACGCTTTCCCGCCCAGCACCAACCCCTCCGAAAAATAGCGCAACCGCAACCGCGCCAACTCCGCCGTCGACAGCTTCCCCTTCTCTCGTAGGACCGCCCGCGCCTCCTCGGCGGTGACGCCGCGCTCCACGACGTTCAGGTTCTGCGCGTCCTTGATCTCCACGCCGGAAGAAAACAGCAGGCAGCGGTAAGCTTCCGCCCCACCCGCGCGCTCCCAGCCATCCACCGGCCGTCCCGTCACCTTCGCCAACCCACGCCGTGCCCGCTGACTGCCGCCCATCGCCTCGCCGTAACCGCTCCAGCGGTAGTCCTTCGGATCCTCCACCAACCCCGCGCGCACCGGGTTCAGATCGATGTAGGCCGCCATCGTCTGCAGCGGCTCCCCCTTGCCCTCGACCAGCACGCTCTTGAACCGGTCCATCC
>JAEYYS010000349.1 GCA_023428335.1 Verrucomicrobiota bacterium
GGACAGCATGCATTCAGCGAGTGTGAAGCCGGCGGCAGCACGCCGCGCAGTCAGGGGGAGGTGGGGATTGGGGGTCATGGAAGAATCATCGGGGAGCCCGAATTGCGGCGCAGGACAATCCAGCGGCATTCGCCAGGCAGGTGCACCTGACCCGAGCGAGCGCGCGGGTTGCCGGAAACAGCCCAGCCTTCGGCGATGGCGATCAGCAGGGATTCCTCGGCTTCGGCATCGGATTCCGGAAACACCACCTCGCCGAGGGAACCGAAGCCCACGCAGGGCAGTTCCACATTGGCGGCGGTGCCGGGAAAGCGAACCGGCCGGGAACTGTTTGGCAGCGAAAGAAGATTTGCGCCGGAACCGGGCGAAGCCGTGGAAGCAAGGGTGAAGACAAAACCCTCGGGCAGATGATACCAGTCGGATACGGGACGGACATCGTCAGGCGATTCAGTCGAGGGATCCTCGGCGCAGATGATGGCGGATCGGAACGCCTTGCCCGACACGCCAATGTCCGACTTTGCAAAGGCGATGACGACGCCGGCTTCGCCACGCAGCGCCTTCGCCCGCGCCAGGTCACAGAGCGCGGTAACCTGATGCACCGCGGTCATGCCCTGCGTGCCATTCATCGAACCCGTGCCGCTGAGAATCAGCCCAAGCAGCATGGCAAGCACGCCCATCACGACCAAAATTTCGGTGAGCGAAAAGCCGCCGCAGCGGATCCGGCGAAGACCGCCCCGGCGGCCTTGGCGGCAATGGACTGAGGTGACGAACATCAAAAAAGGGGGCGAAGTTCTCGTGCGCATAACAAGACCTGACACAGGCCGGCGACAACCGCTGCCGTGTGCCAATTTTGTGAGACAGTCGACGGCTCAGAGCGGCCGCGAATAGGTGATTTCCACCACCTGCCGCTGCAGACTACCATCGGCGGCACGCACCGGCCGAACAAAAAGGTGGTACAATCGCGAGCGGGTCGCCACCACGCGCGTCGTGCCGCTGCGATCCACCTTGACCGCCTGGCCGTGCACGATCACACGGAAGTGCCGGCTGCGCACGGTGCTGTTGTTCCAAAGCCTGGCAAACAGCTCCTCGGCAGCGGCGTCGTTCCACTCCGGCCGCACCCGCCGATCCTCGGAGGCCTCCCGTCGCGTGTAACCAAAGACCGGCTGTCCCGCCTCCAGCGGCTGCAGTTCCGGATCGGCCTCAAGATCGGCGGCGAGGTCATCGGGCAGCACTGCCTTGTCGGCCACCTCGGCCGGCGTCAGGTAGGGGCGATTGCGAATGATGGCTTCGGCCATGACATCAGCCTGCTGCTCTGCACGTCGGCGCGACGGCGGCAGCAGCAGGACCGGCCGGTTTTCCGCGGGATCGGCAGCTTGACTGTCCGGTTTGAGCCTGGCATCGGCAAGCAGTCGCCCGGCGATCAAGGCGCGCAGTGTGTCGCGCGTGGCCGTGTTGACATTGACATGGCCGTCGATGCGCACCAGCGGCCCCTGAATGCGCTCCGGCGTCGTCGCATTGGCATCGCCGCAGTGAAAGAGGTCACGCAGGGCCGAGGCGGCCAGGCCGCGATGGGTCGGCCGGCCCGCCTCGGGGGTATCACGGTAATCCGGTCGGAACAGGCTGTGCTCGACACGACCGATGCGCAGGCTGTTGCCGCCGCAGAAACGCTTGTGGGCGTCGAGCTCGGCAACCGAAGCCTCCAGCTTGACCACATCGGGCTTGAGGTCGGCATGTTCGGAGTAGAGCACCTCCTCATCCCGCCAGCCTCGCCCGTTGGGATCCCACATGATGGGATCGAAGACATGACCCAGCTCGGTCGGGCTGAAGTAGCGGCCGGCATTGGACAGCCGTTGCACAAACTTCTGCCGCTCCGCCAAAGTGTTGCCCGGATGGGCCGGCGGCCGCATCGTGATGTCGTCCGGATTGCGATCATAGGAACCGATGCGGGTCGGACACGGCAGGCTGTTGTGCCCGCCATCCGGCCAGAGGAACGTGCGCACCTCACCCGACATGCGGTCAAAGCGCCGGAAATTGCGCCCCCAGGGGCTGGAGCCATCGTCGTAATCAATGACCTCCTGGTGATAATCAATGAAGTAAGCGGCGCGGGTGTCGCCGACATTGAAGGCCCAGTCCTTGTCGCGCAGTCGGTAGGAGAGTCCTGGCTGGTTGACATTGAAGCGCTGACGAACACTCAGGCTGGTGCTCATCTGGTAGCGCTCGAGCGGGGCAAACGGCAGGTCCACCACGGTGAAACCGGCCGCACCAGCCGGCCGAAAAGCGAGCCGGTAACGGCTCTCTCGGTCATCATTGCCGTTGGCCGGCTGGCCATAGTACTGCACGCCGGTGACATTGCCGACCGCACCGCCGTCGAGCTTGAAAACGACGGGCTGAAAAGCCAGAACGACGATTTCGTTGGGTTGCAGCGTCACTGCCTGTGGCGTGAACCAGCGCCCCTGCAGGCCCGAGATCGACTGTGGTTCGCCCGATTCGGCCTTGTCGAGGGAGGACATCACTTGATAACTGCGCAGACCCACCACCAACCGTCCGCGATACTCAAAGCTGCAGGTCACCTCGCCGGTGACGACCTGATTGGTCGGATTCCAGAGTTCGACGTAGTCCGTCAGCGAGCACTCCACCTCACGGCCGAGAAATCGCTCAAAACGATGCCGCTGCCAGTATTCGTTGACCAGCGGATAGGCATCGCTGCCGCGGAACTCGATGTTGGCCTCGGCCGTTTCATCCCCCGCCCCGCCGCCAGCCACATTCACGGAAGGCAGCCCGTCCTTGTCGGCATAATCGATCATGCCGGCAGCGAGCGATTTGAGATAGGCCCGTTGATGCTCCTCACGACGGCTGATGTCGGCGCGCCGGGGCAGCGGGTAGCCTCCCGCGCGCTTGCGAAACTCCGGCAGGTGGCGGTCGATATGAGCCGCCATGGCCGCCACCGTCTCGATCATTTTGTCGGGATCGGTATCCCCATGATCGCCACCGGTGTCGGCCAGCAGGCGGTTGAGATTCAGTTTGCGATCCCCGCCAAAGGCGAAGCCTGGAGCGTGCGGCACCAGTGCCAACTCATCGTAGGCCGGCAGATACCCCGTGGTGTCTTCCTCCAGCGCCCGCAGGGCGGGCTCTTCCAGGGAACCGCCGGGCAGGCGCGCGGCATTGACACCCAGTCGGGCGGCATCCATGCCCGCCCAGCCGGTCAGCGTGTCCGGCGCAATCAGCAGCTCGCGCCACATCTCAGGACTGATCGCGAGACGCTTGGCCGCGACCGCGGTCAGCCGCTGATGCAGCTGATTCAAGCTGCGCGGCACCTGTCCCTCACCCAAGGGTTCCAGATCCGGGCGCAGCAGGGTCCAGACCGACGACGGATGCCGGCGCCAGCGTCCTTCCGGATCGATGAGCAAGCCAGGCACGACCGGTTGCACACCCAGCTCGGCCGGCTCTGCCGATGGGATCGGCCTGGCGGGAAGGTTGGTCGTCGGATCGTGATAACCGGCATTGGCCAGACTGAGACGACCCTGCAGATCCTCGACATGAAAACTGTAGCGGGCGACCAATTTCTCCTCCGGCTCCGCGGCGGCCTCACCACCTGTTCCGGTGGCCTCACCACCCGCCTCTTCCTCGGCCGGCAAACTCACCTCCAGCCAGAACTTCGGCACACGCGCCAGCCAGGGCGTGGCGGTGGGCAGTCGGCGCGCCTCCATCTCGTCGGCCTCGACAGCGGGGCCCACCGACGGCTCCGTCGCCGGCACCGACTCAAAGCCCGCCGCCGGCAGCTTCAGCCGATCCGAGGCCGGAGGCTTGGCCACCCCTGAGGCAAGCGGCTGGCTGACCCACTGCTTCGCCTCCACGTCGTAATTCGCCGCCAGCAGCATCTCGCGCGGCCGCTGCTTGTCGTCCAAGGCCGGTGTCAGCGGCGCGGCAAAGATCACGCCAAGTTCATCGGCCAGCGCGCGCTGCAGCAGGGCACCGGCGTGATCCAGGCCGGACTGCACGGCGAGATCGGCCTGATCAACCGCCTCATAACTCGCTGAGGTCTGCACTTCGCGCGCGACGATGCCATACAGACCGAGCACCAGGATGGTGACTGCGGCCAGCAGGGTCAACGTCACCACCAGGGTGAAGCCGGCGGCGCTCGTCGCGTGCCGAGCCTTGAAGGAGGAAACGAAAATAGGTCGCATGGCACTTACTTTTCCAAGAGCACCGGCGCGGTGCGGAACTCGCCCTTGCTGCCAGCCACCGGCACCTTGATCAGACCGACTCCCACCGTGGTTTCCGGCGCCAGGCCGGGCAGGAGCACACCGCTCAGCGGCGCCTTGCCAGCGAGATGCGTCGTGGCTGCCGGCAGCGTCAACACGCCGGTCAGGCCGCCATCGGCCTTGTTGACCTTGCCGGCCCATCGCACGGAGCCGGCATCCGGCACGGCCAGGCTCAGTGCAAAGTTGGGAGCGAGCCGCAGCACGGTCGGCAGACCGACCTCTGCGCCTGGGGCATTGCTCAGCACGGCGCTTTCGATCTCAACGGCCATCTGTGCATCGGTCAAATCCAGTTGTGTCGCCAGCTCCGCCGCCGTTTTCACCGGCGCAAAGGGCACGGCGCGGCCGGCAATCTCCAGAGGGGCGCCGAATCCGTCCGCATAACTGCGCTCCTTCTCGTCCACTGCCTTGAACCAATGCAGGCCCTGCACCAGCGTCTCGGCCACCGGCGCCGGTTGCCCCACATCAGGCATCGGCAACACACCTCCCATGTAGGACTGCTTGTTCTTGTAGGGCTGCACCCAAACCAGTGCCTGGCCCGTGACTCCGAGATTGGCGGCCATGGCAAAGGCTTGGGCATCGCCCAACTGCCCCTTGAAGGCGACCACACCGCGATTGCTAACCGAGCCCTTCGCCCAACCGAAGCCAGCCGGGTAATCGACGCCATTCTGAACTCCAGGATCCAGGGCCAACGAAAGCTTGCGTGCCGTCGGCGGGCTGCCTGCCAGCGTGGTCAATCGATGACCGCGCAGCAGTCCTTCGCTCGACCCGGCCGTGAACAGGCCGTCGACCAGGGCGGTGGCCGTGTCCACATTCAATTGCACCACCGCTTCCGGAATCACGCCCTTGCCTTTGAACACCAGGCGCAGCTCCGCACGATTGCGTCCGGGAATCAGTTCGAAGACTCCCTTCGCCGAACACCTGCCGGCACCCAGCAGATCGAGCGAAGCCGTCCACAGGCTGGGCCGAGTGATACTGACACGCAGCATGCCAATCGGCTGGCCCTCCGGATTCTCCACCAAAGCCTCATAGCCTGCGAGCAGGCGCGGCGGAAAAGCCTCCACCGCCAGCGGCAGATTGACCGCACGCGCGACCTCACCGTCCTCCAGGACAAGCAACTGCAAATCATACAGGTCCGCGGCACCGCCGAGCAAACCGCTCAGGCGACCCGTTGCCGCGTCGAATTTCAAACCGGCTGGCGGCTTGCCGAGCAGACGCACGCTGCGGCCGTCGCCAGCCAAGGCCGCGAGATTCAGATCGACACGATCGCCGACGCGCAGCCCCGCAGCGGAATCTGCGCCAACCAGCAGTTCATCGTAGTCCGACAACCCATCACCGTCGCTGTCGAGCCCCAGCACCGGCGGCACCGTGTCGCTGCGCTCCCCAAGATTCTGGATCCGCTCATCCTGCGCCGATCCCGTCTCTCCAGACACAAACACCGTCGCCAGATTCCCGTGCCGCTCCGCCAAATGCCACGCCAGCAGCCCCTGTTCCCCCAGCGCGTTGCCAGGCACCGACGCCAGAAAATCCTCCCCGGCCCCCTG
>JAEYYS010000351.1 GCA_023428335.1 Verrucomicrobiota bacterium
TGTCGTGTTGTTGATGATGTCGCGGCTTTCCACCACATAGCGTTCATTGGCCGGATCCCATTCATAGCTGACCACGTTGTCGAAGTTAGCGGTGGCACCGCCTTCCGGGCTAATCAACAGCGTTCCGGTCGCCGGGCTGTGCCCAGGCACCTGGATGTACCAGCGTCCGGTCGTGCCCTTGCTCACCAAGGCCGGCCCAGCCAGGACGTCAGTCGTCGCATTGCCATTGACACGTCCAAGAGCCACCAGACCGTTGCGATTGAGCGCCGAGGACGGCAGATAAACGAAGGAAATCGGATCCTGCTCGTTGGCCGCCCCGGTCGCCGCGTTGTCGCGCGTGAAGAGGCTGAAGCTGCCATCGGTGTTGGCACGCGAGGTGGCGTAGTTCGCCTCATTCTTGGCGTGCGTCACCAGCAGCACCCCCTCGCCGGCACCACCACCGCCGGCCACGGCACGCAGGTCGAGTCCAAAAACGCCGCTGCCAAGGCTGCGAAACTCGGTGCCAAGACGGATCGAGGCATGGGCACGCAGTTGATCGGTGACACCACCGTTCGAGCCCGTGGCATTGCGCGCGAATCCTCCCAGCCAGCGGTCATAGGGGAAATAACCCGCTGCGACGTCGATATTGACCTCACCATTCCGCGGTGTGTCGTTCACCGGAATGTAATAATAACCACCCGCCGCGATTTCCGCACTGGAGGTGGCGTAAAAACGACCGATGGTGTCACCAAAGGAGGTGTTGTCGCGACCATTCTGGGCGACACAAGTGACGAGGGTGCCGAGTTCCACATCATTGGCGTTGCCGAATGTCATGTCGAAGTCACCGCGGTTGCCACCGGTGATGCGGAAGGCGGACGAACTGCCGGCCGACGGCGTCAACGTCACCGACGTGGCATTGTTGAGGGCATTGTTCTGCTGCACCAGAATGGTGCCGACTTCGGTGGTCTGGGCCAAAACGGCTGACAGAGGCAGGAGCACGCCCGTCAGGGCGGCAATCAGGGATTCACGTTTCATCAGTCAGTGGATTCAAAAAAGGTTGGGGTGAGACTGCGCATCGATCAGCGCTGCAGCAGGAAGGAAGCGGTGCGGTAAGACCCGCGCGGGTTGGCCAGCGGCACACGGACGAAGCCCGCGCCAATGACATCGCCGACCGGTTCGGGCAGCAGCACGCCGCTGACCGCGGCCTTGCCGCCGAGAATGTCGCCACCGGCCGGCAGGATGAGCACGCCGGTAAAAGCACCGTCGGCCTTGGCCACCTTGCCGGTCCAGGGCGCTGCGCCGCCCGGCGTCTCGCTGACCAGCGCAAAATTGGGCTGCAAGGCCAGCGCCGTCGGCAGCGGCGGCAGAGCCTCGGGAGCATTGCTCAACCCCGCACCCTCGAGTTCAATACGCAGGCGTGTGCCCTCCAGGCCCAGGGCATCGGCCAACTGCAGGGAGGTTGCCGGAATGCCATAACCGCGCGCAATCACCTCGACCGCCAGAGGTGCCGTGAAACCCTCGGCATAGGCCTTGTCCTTGGCAGCCGCGGCCTTGAACCAGTGGGCGCCTTCAACCAGCGCCGGCAGCACCGGCGACGGCTGGCCCAGGTCGGGCAGCGGCAGCACACCGCCGAAGTAGGACTGCTTGTTTTTGTAAGGCTGCACCCAGGCCAGGGCTTGACCAGTGGCGCTGAGATTCACCGCCAGCGTCAGCTTGGCGCCGTCGCCCAGGAAACCCGCCAGCTTGAGGGCGCCTCGGTTCGAGATCGATCCCTTCGCCCAGCCCAAGCCGGCCGGATGCACCACGCCATCCTGAGCGCCGGCATCCAAGGCGAGGTTGAGTCGACGGGTCAAAGGCGGACTGCCACCGAGGGTGGCCAGACGCACACCGCGCACTTCCCCCGCTTGAGGCGCGCCGCTAAATTCACCCGCGATCAGCGCCTGGTCCGCATCCAGCGTCAATTCAACCACGGTTTCCGGAACCGTCTTGGCCGCCTTGAACGCCATGCTCAGCTTCGCCTGGCGGCGACCCGCCACCAGCTCATACCCCCCCTTCGCCGAACGGCGACCCGCCCCCAGCAGATCCAGACTCGCCGACCATTGACCTGACTGGGTAACCGTCACACGAACCAGCCCCAGCGGCTGCGCACCCGCACCTTCGAGAAGGGCTTCATAACGTCCCAGCAGACGCACGGGGAAGGCATCGACCACCAGTGGCAGCACGGCGGTCTGCACCAGCCTGCCGTCTTCCAGCACCTGCACCTGCAAATCGTGCAACATGGAAATCCCACCGAGCACGCCAGTCAGGCGACCGGTCGCCGCATCAAACCGCAAGCCGGGCGGCAGCTTGCCAAACAACCGCACGCTGCGGCCGTCGCCGGCATAAGCCGCAAGATTCAGATCGACACGATCCCCCACACGCAGTCGGCTTGTCGGATCACCGCCGATCAGCAACTCGATGAAATCTTCCAACCCATCGCCGTCGCTGTCGAGCCCCAGCACCGGCGGCACCGTGTCGCTGCGCTCCCCAAGATTCTGGATCCGCTCATCCTGCGCCGCAGCCGTCTCTCCAGACACAAACACCGTCGCCAGATTCCCGTGCCGCTCCGCCAAATGCCACGCCAGCAGCCCCTGTTCCCCCAGCGCGTTGCCAGGCACCGACGCCAGAAAATCCTCCCCGGCCCCCTG
>JAEYYS010000363.1 GCA_023428335.1 Verrucomicrobiota bacterium
TAGCTGGCCTGCTGGCCCTTGGTTTCGCGCTTCTTGATCCAGGGCATGAGCGCGCGGAGGCGGGCACCGGTCTTCTCGATCGGGTGCTTTTCGCCGTCCTTGAGCAGCTTGTTGTAGGTCTTGTAGCCGGTTTCGTACTCCTTGACCCATTCCTTGGCGAACTTGCCGTTCTGAATGTCCTTGAGAGCCGCCTTCATGCGCTTCTTGACGCTGGCGTCGATGATTTTCGGACCGACCTTGACGTCGCCCCACTTGGCGGTCTCGGAGATCGAGAAACGCATGCCGGCGATGCCAGCCTCGTTCATCAGGTCGACGATGAGCTTGAGCTCATGCAGGCACTCGAAGTAGGCCATCTCGGGGGAGTAACCGGCTTCGACGAGGACTTCAAAGCCCGCCTGGACGAGGGCGCTGGTGCCGCCGCAAAGAACGGTCTGCTCGCCGAACAGGTCGGTTTCGGTCTCTTCCTTGAAGGTGGTCTGGATGACGCCGCCACGGGTGCCGCCGACGCCGTGCGCCCAGGCCAAAGCGATCTGCTTCGACTTCTTGGTCGGGTCCTGATGGATGGCGATCAGCGCGGGCACGCCCTTGCCTTCGGTGTACTGGCGACGGACGATGTGGCCGGGGCCCTTCGGGGCGACCATGATGACGTTGATGTCCTTCGGCGGAACGATGGTCTTGTAGTGAATCGCGAAGCCGTGCGAGAACAGCAGGGTTTTGCCCTTGCTCAGGTTGGGGGCGATGTCCTTGTTGTAGCAGGCCGGGATCTTGGTGTCCGGGACGGCGACGAAGATGACGTCGGCCAGCTTCACGGCTTCACCGGTGTCATAAACCTTGAAACCCTTCTCCTTGGCGACCTGGCGGCTCTTGCTGCCGGGATACAGGCCGATGATGACATTCACGCCGCTTTCCTTGAGGTTGAGGGCGTGGGCGTGGCCCTGCGAGCCGAAGCCGATCACGGCGCAGGTTTTGCCTTTGAGCGGCGCCAGGCTGGCGTCCTTTTCAGTGTAGATTTTGGCGGGCATGGAATGAGTTGGGTCTGTTAGGAGGGCAAACAAGTTGCTGCATGGGCGGGGGCTGGTCAAGGGAGAGTTACCGGCCGGCCCCCGCCAGAAAGCCGCTGCGAAGGGCGTACATGGCACATGTCCCCGCGTTTTTGGTTCGCCCCGCTCCGCCTGCTGCCCCTGCTCGTCGCCGCCACCGCCCTGTCAGCGAAACTCCCGGAACCGACCCGCCAACCCCTGCACCGCAGCCTGGACCTGGCCCTTGGCGAGACCGCCGAGGTGACGCTGAGCGACGGCAGCACCGCGAAGGTACGCCTGCTCGACCTCGAGGAACGGGTCGATTCGATGAGTGCCGCCGTGCGCGCGGCGCGGGTGCAGGTCGAGGTCAACGGCGCCACCGGCTGGGTCGACAGCGCCAACTACCATCTGCCGGTCACCCTCGGCGGCGTGCAGATCGACTGCCCGATCACGCGCGGCTACAACGCCAACTCCGGCCAGGATTCCTGGGGGCTGAAAAAGGACGCGCGCCTGCGCCTCTGGCCCGCGGGTTCCCCCTGGATCGAGCCGGACCTGTTCAATCTGCCCGCCCGCCAACGCTGGCTGGCCAGCAGCACGCAATTCAGCAACGAACCCACCTATGTCGACGGTGGCGACCGCCCCGACCGCAAAAAGATCTACTACCACAACGACCTCGATTTCGGCGGCTGCGAGGGCCTGGTCGAGGTGGTGGCCGCCACCGACGGGCTGGTGGTCAGCGTCGGCGAAACCGTTCTGCCCGGCACCATCGGCACGCCGGTGCGGCCGCGCTACGACGTGGTGTATGTGCTCGACGATCGCGGCTGGTTCTACCGCTACAGCCACCTGCACACGATCGACCCGGCCCTCCAGGTCGGCACCCGCCTGCGCCAGGGTCAGAAGGTCGGCCTGCTCGGCAAGGAAGGCGCCAGCGGCGGCTGGTCGCACCTGCACTTCGGCATCAAAAGCCGCCAGCCCTCGGGCGAATGGGGCACCGAGGAAGCCTATGCCTTCGCCTGGCAGGCCGCCCTGCGTGAGCAGCAGCCGGCGGTGGTTGCCGTCGCACGCCCGCATCATTTCGTTCGCGTCGGCGAACTGCTGGTGCTCGACGGCGCCAAGTCCTGGGCCGCCGCAGGCGTGGCCAGCCACGCCTGGACCTTCACCGACGGCAGCACCGCCAGCGGCGCGCGCGTGGAACGTCGCTACGATCGCCCGGGCCAGTTCAGCGAGATCCTCAAGGTCACCGACACACAGGGCCGCGCCGGCTACGATTTCGCGGTGGTCCAGGTCATTGGCGACACCGAGCCAATTCCTCCTTCGATCCACGCCACTTACGCGCCCTCGCTTGGCGCGCGCGTCGGCGATGAGCTGACCTTCAAGGTCCGCGTCTTTCGCTCGACCGGCGGCGAGACCTGGGACTTTGGCGACGGCAGCCCGCCCGTGCAGACCCGTTCCGACGGCAATGCCAAGGCGCTGGCCAAGGATGGTTACGCCGTCACCACCCACCGCTTCGCCAAGTCCGGCGATCACCTGGTGCGCGTCGAGCACGTCAACGCGCGCGGCGAAAAGGCCGTGACCCACCTGTGGGTGCCGGTGGCGCCGTGAGGCTCATTTCGCCGCCGGCTTGGCCGGTTTGGTGGGCGACGGCGTGTCCGGATCGACGCGGTTTTTCTCGAGCAGCCAGGGGAAGGCGCGCAGGGGCTCGACCGCCTCCGGATCGACCTGCACACGAATCAGGTGCAGGTTGAGACCGCCGAAGGTTTCGATGCGGGTGAAGTTTTCGATCGTCCGGCCGGTGGCCGAGGTGAGCGGCTTGTCGATGCGGAAGTAATGGCTGTCGGCATGAAACAGGTACACCGGCTTGCCATAGCCACGCACCTGCTCGCGCAGGGCGGGCACGAAGTTGGCGAAACCGGTGTCGCGCGGCTCGCCGCGTTTGACCTCATCGAAGGGATTCGCCTGCAGGAACAGCACCAGCGCCTTGGCGTCCGCCGCGGCAGCAAAACTGTCGCGCAGCCAGGCCAGCACAGCGCGGTCGCGCGCAGCGAACTCGGTCATCGCCGCGGCATTGTCCTCGCGCCGGTTGTTGTTGCTGCCGACGACATGCAGGGTGGCAAAGACCAGGCCGTCGCGCTGCCAGCGCTGGTGCTCGACATAGTCGGCGAAGTCCGCCTGCGCACTCTGTCGCTCCAGCGGCAGGCTCGTGCGACCCAGGCTGCGCGCCTCGCCCGGATAAAACAACCGGCGCACGAAGGCGAGCCGCTCGAGCGGGTCAAAACCGCCCGCGGCCGGTGTGTGCGAATCCGTCCATTCGTTGTCGCCCGGCACATAGAACAAGGGCTGCTCAAAGCGATCGAACCAGGCCTTCACCCGCAGCAGCGAGGCGTCGTCGTTGAGCATGCGACCGAATTTGACGTCGCCACAGTGGACATTGAAGGCCGGCGCAGCGGCGTTGGCGGCCTCGATGACGTTTTCAAAGCGCTCGGCGTCGGCCGGGAAATGGTAGGGCATGCAGCCCATGACCAGAAACTCAAAGGGTTCCGCCGCGGCGGGCAGGACGGACAGCAGCAGGCAGGCGAGCGTTGTCTTCATGGCCCTGCCATAGAGCGCCGGCCGGCCATCGCAAGGCGATGTTCGTGCGGCGCATTGACAGGCCCGCCGCCCGTGGCGCAGACTGGCGGGCGATGCTGCTCCGTATCCTTCTCGCCATGTCCGCCCTCTCCCTGGCCGCCGCCGACAAACCCGCCGAAGACCTGGCCGCACCGCCGGTGGTCACCGCCAAGTCCTGGCTGATCGCCGAACTCGACAGCGGCCGCGAGCTGGCGGCGCACCTGCCTGATGAACCGCGCAAGGCGGCGAGCACGGCGAAGATGATGTGCGCCTTCGTCGTTCTCGAACTCGCGCAGAAGGATCCGGCCGTGCTCGACGAATGGGTATTGATCTCGAAACTGGCCGACAGCACCGCCGGCTCGACCGCCGACCTCAAGCAGGGCGAGCAGGTGCGCGTGCGCGACGGTCTTTATGCCCTCATGCTGCCCTCGGGCAACGACATGGGCAATGCCTTCGCCGAACACTTTCATCCGCGCTTGGCCGTTCCTGGTGAAGAGACCCCGGCCAGTGCCAAGACCGCAGCCTCGGCCACCCGCAGGAATTTTGTCGCCGAGATGAACCGCACCGCCCAACGCCTCGGCATGAAGGCCACCACCTACCGCATCGCCTACGGCGACGGCGGTGAGGCGACCGACTTCACCACCACCGCTCGCGATTTGGTGACCCTGACGCTGGCGGCCCGCAAAAACACACTGTTCCGCGAGGTGGTGGCGACCCTGGGACATCGCGCCGCGATCCGTCTGCCCACAGGCGATGAACGCGAAGCGATCTGGAAGAACACCAATGAGCTGCTGCAGTTCGCCAACTACGACGGCGTCAAGACCGGCACCACGCCGAGTGCCGGTCGCTGCCTGGTGGCGACCGGCTCGCACGCGGGCCGCGGCCTCATCGTCGTGACCCTCGGCTCGACCTCCGATGAGGCGCGCTTTGCCGACAGCCGGAACCTGTTCCGCTGGGCTTGGCGGTGAGGGGGCGGGAGCCCGATTTCACATCGCAGATTTCAGATTTCAGATTTGCCGCGGTCTAGCGTTTGGGTTGACCGCGGGCGGTAGGCGCCTTCGCCAGAAGGCGGGGCTTGAGTGCACAGGACGTCATTCCTCTCAAGCCCCGCGCTGGGGTCAGCGCGTCTAGTCGACGCGCAGGTAATCGAGGGCCACGAACCAGCGGTCGGGCTTGGTCTGCGGGTTGGCGCCGGAAATCGTGATCTCCAGCTTCTGTTCGCCCGATTGGAAGTCGAACTCACCGAGCAGGATCTCCTCGGTGTTGGTGACCTTGGCATCATACAGATCCAGCTCGACGGTCGAAGCGACCACGCCGTTGACGGCGAGGCGGACGCTGCCGTAGTCGGGCGCCTTCGTCAGCACGGCATGGACCTTGCGCTTGCCCGCCTGCTTCACCGGGAAGCGGACGGTCAGGGTGTCGCCCGGCTTGCCGCCGGTCCAGAACAGGTGGCGGTCGCCGCTCCAGCGGCCCTCGCTGAAACTGCCCATGGCCTGCGGGCCCGCCTTGCCGGCCGACGCCTTGGCGGGCAGCGTTTCCGCCTCAAGCACGCCGCTCGCCGCACCCGCCTCGCCGGCGCCCTGCAGCCAGGCCACCAGATGCACGAGCTGCTCCGGCGGCAGGGCATCGAACAGGCCCTCGGGCATGGTGCTCACCGGCGACACCGTGCGTTTCTTCACCTCGGCCTTGGTGATGAGCTGTTCCAGTCCACCCGGCATGGCCACCTTCCAGGCGGCGGAGGTTTCGTCCTTGATGATGCCGCTGGCGAGCCGGCCATCGGCGAGTTCGAAGAGGTTGAGCTGGTAGTCCTTGCCGATGACCGCATTGGGATCGAGCACGTTGTCGAGCAGGTACTCGAGGTTCGTGCGATTCGAACCGGTCAGGTCGGGACCGACCTTGGCGCCTTGGCCAAACAGCGTGTGGCAGGTACCGCAGACCGCCGCGTACAAGACCTTGCCCTGGGCGGGATCCGCCTTCGCCAAAGCCTCGGGCGTGAGCAGGGTGCGGAACTTCTGTTTGCGCGGCTCCAGGTCGGGTTTCGGCGCATTGAGATCACCCCAGACTTCCTTGAGCAGGGCCGAGACCTCGGCGTTCTTCTGCGCCTCCATCTGCCGGGCCAGGAAGGGCGACAGCAGGGTCTTCGCCACCCTGGCTTCCTTCACGGCGAGCAGCAGGGTCTTCGAGCCCTCGGGCGTGGTGGCCAGCGTGGCGATGGCGTCGTTCACTTCCACCGGCGCCAGCGTCGGCAGCAGCCCGGCGAGCACCGCCGGAGTCTGCGGGTGCGGCAGGGTGGCCAGCGCCTGCAGGGCCGCGCGCCGCAGCGCGGGATGGCCCGGCTGGCCCAACAAATTGTGCAATAAGGCAGCGGTCTTGCTGTCGCGCAACTGCACGAGCAGTTTCAGCGCCGCCAGCCGGGCGTCGACCGGTGCCGTCGAGGTGAGTCGCTCACGGAAGCTGGCAATCGCCGGTTCCAGGCCCATGAAGGCCTCCAGTTCCGGCAGCAGCCCGGCCGGCGCGTCGTCGAGCTTGACGCGCAGGGCGTCCCAGTCGGTCGGTTTGGCGACCTTGTTGCCCGCGCGCGCCGCCTCGATCACCGACTTCAGCAGCGATTCGCGCTCGGCCGCGTCGGCCGAAGCCGCCGCCAGGCGCAGCAGGGCCGTGCGTCCCGCCTGCTCGGCGCCGAGGCGACGGTAAATGAACTGCGTCACTTTCGGAAGCGTCGACACCCGCGCGAGTTCCAACCCGACCTCGGCGTCGGCACCGACCAGCGGCTCGATGCCGTACCAGATCAGCAGCGGGATCATCGGGTCATCCTTGTCCTCGCCGCGCTGGAGCAGGGCGGTGGCGAGGTTTTGGCGCTGGTCGATGGGAAGACGCTGCAGGGCGGAGGCGAGTTCGCGGCGGACCACCGGGGAAGGGTGCTTGCGGGCAAGCGGAAGGTAAACGGACTTCATCAAGGCGGGCCATT
Source organism: Verrucomicrobiota bacterium (assembly GCA_023428335.1). Classification (GTDB taxonomy): domain Bacteria; phylum Verrucomicrobiota; class Verrucomicrobiia; order Verrucomicrobiales; family Verrucomicrobiaceae; genus Prosthecobacter. Next base: position 6,595 of record JAEYYS010000363.1, read on the forward strand.
GGGTGACCACCGGTGCGCTCGGATTCTGGGCGCTGAGATTCCGGCTGTTTGCCTGCACAGGATCGGCACTGAAACGCACTCCCCAGGAGGCGAGATGTTCGTCGGCGGACTCGGTGTCGAAGGCGATGCCGTATCGATCCGGGTCAGCCGCGTGCTCAATGCTCCACGCGGTCAGACGGCTGCGCAGCTGCCAGTTTGCTCGTTCCGCGCGCACCCCCGGATCGGAATGGCTGGCTGACAGCCCCAGGGCCGACAGCGTCGCAAGCGCTGTCTTCATGTCGGCCTTGGAGGCGGCTTTCTCCATCAGCACCCGCCGCGCCATCCGTGAGAACCACTCGTTCTCCGTCTGCACGGCGAGTCGGGCGAGTTTCTCGTCGGTCTCCTTGGCGAGGTCGAAGGGCGCGGTTGGGAAGAGGGGAGCGCGGACACTCTTGTCCGCCTCTGGGGTCTTCGCGGCTTCGCCGCCCGCTGCCTGGCTGCGGGCAGGAGTGCCCGCGCTCCCTTCGCCGTAACTCACCCGGTACATCCGGCCGTTGCTGCGGTCCCAGTTTTCCACGGCGTTGCTGCCGCGGTGGCAGATCTGCTGGTCGCTCCAATCGCTGACGTACAAGGCGCCATCCGGCCCGACCTTTTGGGTCACGGGAATGAAATGCATGTCGTTGGCGCGCAGGAAATCCGGGCCGTGCCGACCGATGTAGCTGCTCGCCTTGGGATCGGTGTAGTTGCTGACCAGGCGGTGGCCGTGCAGGTTGCCGAAGAGGAGCTGGTTGCGGTAGGTCGCTGGGAACTGGTTGCTTTGATAAATCGCCAACCCGCAGTGGGCATGACCGCCGCCGAGTGCGTTGGTGTCGGCATTCGCCAAGCCTGCGCCGGTGGTTTTGTCGAACTCGATCGTCGGGCGCAGATTGCCGGCGTAGTGCGCGTGATCGGCGATGGTCTTGATGTCGTCGTAGGTGTGCGGGTTGAAGTGCTGGCCGGCCTGGCGGTGGTAGCGACCGCCGGGCACGATGTGGTAGAGGTGCGGGATGACGCAGGCGGTGACGAAGAACTCGCCGTGCGCGTCGTAGTCGAGTCCCCAGGGATTGCTGGTGCCGTGGGCGAAGATCTCAAATTCGTGGCGCACGGGATGGTAGCGCCAGACCGCGGCGTTGAGCGGCTGCCGCTGCTCGTCCGGCGTGCCGGGTTTGCCGACCCGGCTGTGGGTGAAAACGCCGTGGCAGCCATAGAGCCAGCCGTCGGGCCCCCAGAGGAAGCTGTTCAGGGTTTCGTGCGTGTCCTGCGAACCCCAGCCGTCGAGCAGGGCGTAGGCGGTGAAGTTCAGGCCGGGAACTTTCGAATAGGTCTTGGCGTAGCCCGCATGTTCGGCATCGGGTTGGTCGTCCTTGTCCGCGTCCGGAATGAACATCAGGTACGGCGCCGCGCCGACCCAGACGCCGCCGAAGCCAAGCTCAATGCCGCTGGCGAGATTGACGCCTTCGCAGAAGGTTTTTTTCGTCTCGTACTGGCCGTCGCCGTCGCGGTCCTCGAAGATGCGAATGCGGTCCTGGCCCGCGCCCACTTCACGCGGTTTCGGATAGCTGTTGCCCTCGATGACCCAAATGCGGCCGCGTTCATCGAAGGTGAAGGCGATGGGCTGCACAAGGTCGGGTTCTGCCGCAATCAGTTCGGCACGGAATCCGGTCGGCAGCTGCAGGTTTTTCAGGGCTTCCTGCGGCGACTGGCCCTTCGCATACTCCTTTTGCGGCATCAGCGCCGGGCCGTAGAGCTTGCGCGGCTGTGCGGCCTGCGCCTCGGCGGCACTGATCTCGCGACGCTGCTGGGTGAACACGTAGACGCCGCCCTTGTTGCCGACGACGATGTCCGGCAGGTGGTCGCCATTGACGTCGCCAACCTGCACATCGACACCGACGCCACTGTTGGCATCAACCAGGTGGGGCACGAAATCGACCCCGCCTTTGCCATCGCGCTTGGTCTGGTACCAGTAGAGAACGCGATGACCGCGCTCATCGGGGTCGCCCTTGCCGTTGTGCGCCCAGTAGCGTTTGCCGGTGACCAGATCCTGAACGCCATCGCCGTCGATGTCGGCGAGCGCCGCCGCGTGCGGCTGGGAGAAAACGATGCCGTAGTCGTTGTCCTGCGGCTGCTCGGAGGCGAGCAGGACCTTTTGCCAGTTCGCGCTGCCGGGGGCCGGGTTCGGGTTCTGCAGGAAGACCGCGACACCGTAGCGGTGGGCGGCCAGGGCGGTGAAAACATCGTTCGTGCCGTTGCCATCGAAGTCGTAGGCGAACATCTGGGCGCCGCCGCCGATGCCGGCCGCGAAGCTGTGCTGCCGCCACAGGCCGTCGCCGCTGTTTTCCCACCAGCGCCGGGCCTCCAGCAGGTCCCTTTTGCCGTCGCCGTTCACATCGCCGACGCCGAGGCCGTGGGTGAACTTGGCCACCTTCATGTCGTCGGTCACGGCGACGAAGGCCCATTTCTCCGTGGGCTTGGCCCAGTTGGGGACGAACCAGCCGAACTTGCCGCCCGTGCTGCAGACGATCTCGGGTTTGCCGTCGCCGGTGATGTCGGTGAACACCGGCGATTCGTTGTCGACGACGTCGGCAACCACGTGCATCGGCCAGGGGGTGTCATCGTGCACGCCGGGGTTCAGGTACAGCCGCGCCTCCTTGCCGGGGAAACCGAGCACCAGGATGTCGTTCTTCCGGTCGGCGTTGAAATCGTGGACGTAGGCGAAGAAGTTGTCCGAGTACCCCTGGATGCTGAAGGCCTTGGGCGGGTAGAACGCATGCTTCTTCTCAAAACTCGGTCCCTGCCACCAGAAGGGGCCGGCGACGAGGTCCGCGCGGCCGTCGCCATCGATGTCGCCGATGGTCGCTCCCTCCGAATAGAATTCCGCATGGAGCTGCTGGCGTTGCCAGGTGATCTGGGTTTCCGCGGACAGGACGGCGGGCAGGAGGAGGGAGAAAAGCGCGTGTTTCATGGCCGGGAATGCCTGAACGCTAGCGGATTTGGCCTTTGTCGGACAAGCTTTTGTCGAAATCGGACAGCCCGGAAAAACGCCGGCCGCGCCTTGCACCCGCCCCGGTCCCGTTTAGAAAGCCTGCATGCCATCTTCGGAGATCCCCATCCGCCACGTCGCCACCCTGGCCCGCCTCGAACTGACCGACGAGGAGGCGACGCGCTATCAGGAGCAGATCGGCCAGATCCTGCACTACATTGATGTGCTCGGCCGGCACGATCTGGAGGGGGTCGAACCGACCTCGCATGCCCTGCCGGTGCTGGACGTGATCCGCGCCGACGAGGCCCGCCCCGGTTTCAGCCAGGCCGAGGCCCTGGCCAATGCCCCGCGCCGGGCCCTGGACCAGTTCCAGATCCCCAAGGTCCTTGAGTGACCCGTCCGCCCCTGTCCTTTCGTCTTCCGCTTTCGATTTTCCCATGTCCCTCGCCACCCAGACCCTCGCCAGCCTGCGCCGCCGCATTGCCGACGGGGAAATCCACCCGCGCGACGTCGTCGCCGACCTCGCCACCGCCATCGACGCGGGCAACCCGCAGTTGGGCGCCTACCTGAGCTGGGATGCCGAACGCGCCCTGGCTGAGGCGGAAAAGGCCGACCTGTCGCTGCCGCTGGCCGGGTTGCCGGTGGGCATCAAGGACAACATCAATGTCACCGGCCAGCCCTGTACCTGCGGGTCGAAGATGCTGGCGGAGAATTACACGGCGCCCTACGACGCCGGCGCCATCGTCCGCCTGCGCGCCGGCGGTGCCGTGCCCTTCGGCCGCCTCAACATGGACGAGTTCGCCATGGGCTCGACCACCGAGAACTCGGCGCTCGGCCTCACCCGCAACCCTCGCGATCCCCAGCGCGTGCCGGGCGGTTCCAGCGGCGGCAGCGCCGCGGCGGTGGCGGGCCATCTCGCCATTGCTGCCCTCGGCTCCGACACCGGCGGCTCGATCCGCCAGCCAGCCGCCCTCTGCGGCTGCGTCGGCCTGAAGCCCACCTACGGCCGCATCTCCCGCTACGGCCTGGTCGCCTTCGCCTCCTCGCTCGACCAGATCGGCCCGCTCACCAAGACCGTCGAAGACGCCGCCCTGCTGCTCAACCACCTCTGCGGCAAGGACGGGCGCGACTCGACCTCGCTCGACACGCCGGTGCCGGATTTCACCAGCGCCATCGGCAAGGACATCAAGGGCCTGCGCATCGGCCTGCCAAAGGAGTACTTCATCGACGGCCTGCACCCCGGCGTCTCGGCCAGCGTCAAGGCGGCGGTCGACCGCCTCGCCGCCCTCGGCGCCGAACTGGTCGAGGTCAGCCTGCCGCACACCGATCTCGGTGTGGCCACCTATTACATTGTCGCTCCGGCCGAGGCCTCGGCGAACCTGGCGCGCTTCGACGGCGTCCGCTACGGCCACCGCAGCGAGGAGGCAACTGACCTCATGGAGCACTACTTCAAGAGCCGCGCGGAAGGTTTCGGTCCCGAGGTGAAGCGGCGCATCCTGCTCGGCACCTACGTGCTCAGCAGCGGCTACTACGACGCCTACTACCTCAAGGCCCAGCGCGCGCGCACCCTGATCCGGCGCGACTTCGAGCAGGCCTTTGAAAAGGTCGATCTGCTCATCAGCCCGACCAGTCCGGCGCCGGCGCACAAGCTCGGCGAGCTGAAGGACAACCCGCTGGCGGCCTATCTGGAGGATGTCTTCACCATCCCGGCCAACCTCGCCGGCCTGCCGGCGATCAGCGTGCCCTGCGGCCCGGTCGAGGTGGAGGGCGTGGCACTGCCGGTCGGTCTGCAGCTCATCGGCAAGCCGCTCGATGAACTCACCGTGCTGCGCGCGGCCGATGCCTTTGAGCGCGGCTGAGGCCGCAGCCCCTGCCGCCAGGTCAAGCGCCAACGGACGAAATCGACACGTCGGAAACCTCAGCCCTGCGGGCTGACGTACTTGAGCAGGCCGGCCAGGGTCGGGCGCATGTCCTTGCGTTCGACGATGAGGTCCACGAGGCCGTGCTTCATCATGAACTCGGCGGTCTGGAAGCCGGGCGGCAGGTCGGCATGGGTGGTTTCCTTGACGACGCGCGGACCAGCGAAGCCGATCATGCACTTGGGCTCGGCGAGAATGATGTCGCCGAGGGTGGCGAAGCTGGCGGTGACGCCGCCGGTGGTCGGGTGGGTGAGCACCGAGATGTAGGGCAGGCGGGCCTCGGCGTGGCGGGCGAGGGCGCCGCTGGTCTTGGCCATCTGCATGAGGCTGAGGATGCCCTCGTGCATGCGCGCGCCGCCGGAGGCGGAGAAGACGATGACCGCCTTGCGTTCGGCGGTGGCCACCTCAATGGCGCGGGTGATTTTTTCGCCGACCACGCTGCCCATGCTGGCGCCGAGGAAGCGGAAGTCCATGATGGCGAGCACGACCGGGATGGTTTCGATGCTGGCGCGGCCGGTGACCACGGCCTCCTTCAGGCCGGTCTTGTTCTGGTAGGCCTTGACCTTGTCGAGGTAGCCCTTGAAACCGAGGGCGTCGACCGAGTCGAGGCTGGCATCGAGTTCCTGGAAACTGCCTTCATCGACCAGGTTCTCGAGGCGTTCGCCGGAGCTGATGGTGAAGTGGTAGCCGCAGTGGGTGCAGACGCGCAGGTTCTTGGCCAGCGCCTGTTCGAACAGGCTTTCGCCGCAGGACGGGCACTTCGTCCAGAGGCCCTCCGGCATGTCCTTCTTCTTTTCGCCCAAGTCACTGACGCTGCGTTTTTTGAAAAATCCCATGGTGGTATGTGTGATGCGCGTCCGCACCCGGCGGGACCGCCGGCCCTCCCCGCATGGCAAAGCGCGGGAGTCGCCGGGACAGGGTCCGCGGCGTGGCTGGCAGCCCGTGCTGAGCACGGAGCGGGGCGATTCTAACCACGGGCTGCCGTAATCACCACAACTTTTTCGACCCCGCCCTGCTTCTTGAGCACGCGGGCGCACTCGTGGGCGGTGGCGCCGGTGGTGAGCACGTCATCGACGAGCAGGACGTTTTTCCCCTGCAGGGCAGATCCCGTCCACGGCAACCGGCGGGCCGGGGCGAAGATGCCGCGCAGGTTTTCGAGGCGGCGGGCGCGGTCGAGACCGGCCTGGGCGCGGGTCAGTCGCACCCGGCGCAGGGCACAGACCGTGGCGAGGCCGGTGGTCTGGCCGAGCTGGCGACAGAGTTCGAGGCTCTGGTTGTAGCCGCGCCAGAGCCGTCGCAGCGGGTGCAGGGGCACGGGCACCAGACACCATCTGGCGGGGTCGAGCCCGGCCAGGCGCGGATCCGCCAGGGCGGCGCGCAGCAGCTCGGCCAGGGGGGCTCGCTGGGCGAGGTCGCGCCGGTATTTGAAGGCGTGGATCATGCTGCGGACGGGGCCGGCCGACTTGCAGGCGGCGCGGGCGAAGTCGAAGGCGAGGCCGCGGTCCTCGCAATTCCAGCAGCGGAAGGGCGCGGCCTCGGCGCCGTCGAAGGGCTCGCCGCAGACGCTGCAGAAAGGTGCCTCAATGGACTCCAGTCCCTCCTGGCAGACCGGGCAGAGCCAGGCCGCCGACCCCTGGGGCGGGGCCGCCGCGTCGAGCACCGCCTCGCAGGCGAAGCAGGCGCGCGGGTAGAGGGCGTCGAGCAGGCGGCCGCCGGCGAGGCGGAACAGGCGCGGCAGCGACGCGGTCATGGCCGCATGTTCCACCCGTGCGCCGTTTCGCGCAAGCTGGCACCGCCGTGCTTTATCCTTGCCTATGCCGGCGGGCCGGCTAGTCTCGACGGGCAGCACCCACGTGCTTTATCCGAATGGACGAACCCAAACCCACTGAAAAGGAGGCCACCGCCTTGGACCTGAAGCAGATCAAACAAATCGTGGCGTTGATGGCGGAGAACGACCTCAGCTACTTTCATTTCGAAAACCAGGGCTCGAAAATCGAGCTGCGTCGCGGCTCGGACCTGGAAACCGTGCAGAAGCTGCTGAAGCATCTGCCGGCCCAGACCGCCCTGCCCGCGCCGGCGGCCGTCAGCCTGCCTGCCGCCGCGC